>CAYYTW010000006.1:14509-37869 GCA_964474765.1 uncultured Candidatus Saccharibacteria bacterium | reverse complement strand
CATGCCAAATTTTAAAATACCTCAAGAGTCCAGAATAGGGTGGCATTATACAAATCGTTGCGCGATTTTGAGAAATTGTGTATAATACAGTTGCGATATAACAAGTAAGCTGAAAGAGCCACTTCAAAAGCAAAGAAAGATTGAGTATACCAAGATATATCAGTTGAAAATGAGACACGAGACACCTCTTTTTGTGATTTTCGTCCGGAGCTGGCGGAATTTTTTTAATCAAAATTTAATAAAAATTTGACAGCGGGTCTTGTTTTTATTTACTCTAAGATTAAGACATATCCGGCATCGCCGCTTCGGCGGGGATGCCCTCGCGATTATGAGAATACTGGTCGTTGAAGACGAAAAAGAAATAGCGAGCTTTATCAAGAAAGGCTTTGAGGCCGAGCATTTTTCGGTTGACGTCGCGGATGATGGAGAGAATGGTCTTTGGCTGGGCAAAACTAACGATTACGACATCGTGATTTTGGATATCAAATTGCCGCTGCAGGACGGGGTGGGGATCTGCCGCCAGTTGCGCCTGGACGGCAAGAAGATGCCCATCATCATGCTTAGCGTGAAAGATGACGTGGAGACGAAAGTGCAGGCTCTTGATCTCGGCGCCGACGACTACTTAACGAAACCGTTTTCTTTCGAAGAATTACTGGCGAGGGTCAGGGCTCTTTTGCGCCGGGAAAAGGCGGTTCGTGGAGACATTCTGCGAATAGCCGATCTGGTGCTGGATGTCAAAGCCCATCTGGTCACCAGAGCCAATAAAAAAATAGATTTAAGCAGAAAAGAGTTTGCTCTTTTGGAGTATCTGATGCGGAATCCCGGCACGGTTTTGACCAGGACGATGATCTTGGAGCATGTTTGGGACATGAATGTCGATCTTTTTTCAAACACGGTGGATGTTCATATTCGTTATTTACGCCAGAAGATCGACAAAGGACGCGGTCGGAAGATTATTCACACGGTTCATGGCTACGGCTATAAAGCGGAATAGGACGACGGAGTTTTCCATAAAATTTTTCAGCGGAGTTTAGATATCCGGGCGAAAACGCCCGGTTTTTTAATCCGAAGTTAATGAATTTTTAAAAGGGAATTAACGATTTTCTTAGAGAGAATTAATCGGCAGTTTAGTAAAATTTAAAGAGCAGTAAATCTGCTCTTTGAGAAATTAATAAGGAGGCCGAAGATGACAACGAGGTTTGATGTCATTGCCGGGTGCTGCGGAAAATCCAAATGCGGAGAAAAGGGGGGATGACAATGGAATGGTTTTGGAATTTCTACGCCCTGGTTTACGATTCCATCAGACATCTTCTTCCGTATCAAGAGCTTATTTCAAGAACGCTTAACAGTCTTAAATTTAAGGAAAAAAACTTATTAATTTTGGATGCCGGATGCGGAACTGGCAACTTGGCCGTTGGTCTTTCGCGCTCGGAAATTGTAAAAGACCGCTAGCTTAATCTTGAGGGGATTGATGCTTCGGCTGCCATGCTTAAACAGGCCCAAAGGAAAGCGCGGAATTTGGACTGGGTCTGTTATCGCTGGGCGAATCTTAATAATTCTCTTTCTTACAACAGCGGAAAATTCGACGGCGTTGTTTGCCTGAACGCTCTATATGCCATAGATAATCCGCCAAAACTGTTAAAAGAATTCTGGCGCGTTCTGAAGTTTGGAGGACTTCTCGTTCTGGCTAATCCCAAAAGAAATCCGAAAATCAAAGACGTTCTCATTTCGCATTGGAATATGATTCGCGGGCTGGATGGGACGAAAAAGCTGTCGGCTTGTTTAAAAACTCTTTTTAGTTTTCCGTCCTTGCTTACGGTTATTTTTCTGAATTTTTTATTCGTTAAGCCGAATAGACAATACCATTTTATAGACGAAAATTGTCTTGAAGAAATTTTGAGGACGGCCGGATTTAGAGTTCTTGCGTTAGAGTCCGTCTACGGCAACACCGACGTTTTTGCGGTAGCTACGAAAGCGATTTGGGAAGAGAGCGGTTGCGGCAATGTTTTTAGCGTGGAAATGGCGCGCTCGAAAGAAGATATTGAAGCGATTCACCGCTTGCGGTATGATGTCTATTGCGAAGAGATGCAGTCTCTTAATCCCGAGGATTATCCCGATAAACGAGAGCGTGATTATTACGACGATTTCTCCGTTCATTTTCTTTTGCGGAAGGGCAATGAGGTCGTTGGCACCCTAAGATTAATTAGAGAAACGCCGCGAGGATTTTTGATGGAGGAAGAATTTTCACTACCCGATAATATTAACAGATCTCGTATGCTCGAGCCGTCTCGCCTTGTGGTTTTAAAGAACTATCGCGGCGGCGGTTTATCTTATTTTTTAGATAAGGCCGCCGAATGTTGGAGTAGGGAGAACGGCTATAATTTATGGTGTTTGGCCACGAGGCCGCATTTGCTTCCCGCGCGAAAACTAAGGGGATGGAAGATCAAAATAATAGGCAATAATAAGCTGTATCATAACAAAGAGGTTGTACCGCTTATTCGGTGTCTTTAATTCAAAATGTTGTTAACTTTCGTTTTGCAATTTGTTGCGTTTGCGGTTAATCTGGGATTAGCCATCTTCATTTTTTCGAGAAATCCCCGGATGGTTTTGAATATTATGTATTCCGTTTTTTCCGCAGCTTTGGCGCTTTGGAATATCGCTATTTTATCTACTATTTTGGGAGTTTGGCCTCAGCTCATTTGGAGCCGTTTGTGTTTTACTTTTGGCGTCGTTATGGCAACGGCGCTTTTCTATTTTGCTTCAGCTTTTCCGCATCAGTCGTTAAAGCGCGGGTGGATTAATTTGTTAGTTGGTGTTTCTGCCTTGTTTCTATCCGTTTTGACATTGACGAAGTGGATGGTAGCCAGGGTGGAGGTAGTGGATGGTTATATTACTGGCGATCTCGGATTTGTGGTTCCGATTTTTACACTCTCCGTTTTATTATTATCAGCCGCAAGCCTTATTATTTTGGTTTATAAATATTTTAAATCCGCTGGCATCGTGCGTTCTCAACTATTGTATATTTTAATCGGTTTTACTTTTTTTCAGATAAGTTTTCAAACTACTAATCTAGTTCTTCCAATTTTTTTCGGAATCTTTCAATTTAACAATCTTGGGCCGGTTTTTTCTCTGCCGATGGTTGCCTTAATCGGTTATGCCATGGTCCGCCATCGCTTTTTGGATGTAAGGATAGTAATTCAGCGCAGTCTTCTATACTTTGTCGCCGTTTCATTAGTGGTGGCGATCTATACCGTTTTGATATTTGCTTTTGAGGCGCTTTTTTTAAGGCCGGTTGGCAACGCTCCGTTGATAAGCGCGGCGGCCGCGGCAATCGCGGTGGTGGCTGGATTTCCCTATTTAAAAGAACGCTTCCAAAAAGCAACTGATAAATTTTTCTTTCGGCAGTCTTATAATTATCCCGAAGTGCTTAAAGAATTAAGCCGCACATTAAATTCCATTCTGGATATAGACAGGCTGGCGCGTTCGGCAAGCGAGGTTCTAAAGCAGTCTTTGAAAGTGAAAGAAATTTATGTGGCGCTTGCCGATGACAACGGCAGCTTCTTTTTTGTCGGCGACGCGCCGCCGGACGGCCGGCTAATCTTGGAGAGGGCCGGGGATATTTCTAAATTCCTTATGGGAGAAAAGAAGTCTGTTGTGTATGAAGAATTAGAGTATGAAATTAAAAATAGTCGCGATGCCGGGCGCGGGATTCGGTTGGATGCGGCAAGAAATGTTTTGCGGGAAACTGGCGTTTATCTGGCGCTGCCGATCTTTTCTCAAGAAAAATTAATTGGCATTTTTTTGTTTGGGAAAAAATTGTCCGGCGAGCCTTTTTTCAAAAGAGACATTGAGCTTCTGGAAACTTTTTCTCATCAGGCCGGTATTGCTTTGGAAAATGCTAAATTGTACGAAGTAGTCAAAGAATACAAAGATGATCTGGAAAAAAAAGTTGAAGACAGAACCGACGAATTAAAGCGTCTTTATGGAGCCCAGTCAAGGTTTATGGCTGACATTTCCCACGAACTGCAGACCCCATTGGCGATTGCCAAGGGTAACCTGAGCCTCGTTTCGGCGAGCATTAGCAAGAAAGACTCCCGTAGCGCAAAAATTATAGATATTGTCAATCAGGCGATAAATGGGGCGTCCAGGCTCATTCATAACCTTTTGATTTTGGCGCGAGCCGATTTTCGCCATCAGGAGCTGAATAAGGCAACTGTTGATTTAAGCGGCTTGATAAAAGATATCCATGAAGAGTCCTATATTTTGGCCAAGGATAAAAAAATCAAGTTTTCTGTTGCCGCGGAAGAAGGCGTTATTATTTTCGGGGATATGGAAAAACTGCGCGAATTATTTTTGAATTCGATAAGCAATGCCATCAAGTATACGCCACCCGGAGGAAATATTGCCGCAAAACTAACCCGAGATAGGGGAGGGGCAAGAATAGAAGTGGCTGACAGCGGTTTGGGCATAGCGGAAAAAGATCTGCCCCATCTTTTTGAAAGGTTTTACCGAATTAAGGAAAACAATGAAACGGGCGCGGCGGGCACCGGGCTGGGTCTGGCGATCTGTAAATTGATTGCGGAAGCGCACGGCGGCGGAATTAGTGTTGAAAGCAGGCTTGGGCGGGGAAGCAAGTTTATCGTCACTCTGCCCCTCCCCGAAAATTTTAGTAAAAATTAATAAAATTTTTAAATTCTTTTAATCGGCATCGGTTATAATTGCCATGCAGCTAATGGGGCTTCATGGCTTTTAATTTTTTATACCGTTCTTAGAAAGCCGGTAATTTTAATTTTAACATCATATGGAGATTCAGGTTAGGGACATTCAAAAGGAAAAACAACCAATAATCTGTATTACGCAGAGAGAATGCTTTTACCTGTCAGAGAAATCGGCATCCAGCGGTAGTCCCGAAGGAGAAACTTTATTTTCCTACGGGGCAGGCATTTTTAAATTGGTCGATAACGGAAACTCCGTTGCAAGTTTTTTGCAGCGGAGTTTTGTTTTGCCGCACAAATTAATTTGTGTTGACAATTCAAAAAAGGTCGAAGAATCATCATCATTAAAGGTCTATGCATTAAAAAATAAGGTCGACCCCAGTAGTAGAGCAGAACTCACTACGGGGCAAGAAAATAATTAATTAAAAAATTTAACCATAACATTATGAAAAAATATTCAACAAACGATGAGTCCCAAGAGCAAGGGGATGGGAATATAATGAAAGGAGGGAGAGCCGCAATCGACGGAGGCGGCGAGGAACGCCTCTCCGAGCTCTTAGATGCGATGGAGGCGGTACGAAGAGGTGATTTAACCGTGCGTGTGAAAAAAACAGGACGCGGTATTTATAGCGAACTTGCAACTTCGTTTAATACCATGGTCACTATGATTGGTGGCCTTGCCACGGAGGTTTCCCGTGTGGCGCGAGAAGTCGGTACCGAAGGGAAATTAGGATCACAGGCGAAAGTACCAGAGGCGGCAGGCGCATGGAAAGATGTTGTTGATACCTTAAATACCCTCATCAATACTCTCGGTGGACAAATTAGAAACGTTGCTGAAGTAGTCACGGCAGTGTATCAGGGAGATTTTAATAAGAAAGTGACTATTGCCGCCGCGGGAGAAGTGAAGACAGCGGCAGATACGGCGAATAAATTAGTAGACACACTCGGGGTGTTTTCAAGTGAAGTAACCCGTGTCGCCCGCGAGGTCGGCACTGAAGGTAAACTTGGAGGCCAAGCTGCGGTGCCGGGTGTGGCGGGGACATGGAAAGAGCTCTCGGACAATGTTAACTCCATGGCGTCCAACTTGACCATTCAAGTGCGTAACATCGCCCAAGTGGCAACCGCCGTCGCTAATGGCGACCTAGCTCAAAAGATTACGGTGGACGTAAAGGGAGAGGTGTTGGAACTCAAGAACACCATCAACAAAATGGTGGATAACCTTAATACCTTTGCTGCGGAAGTAACCCGCGTCGCCCGCGAGGTCGGCACCGAAGGCAAACTAGGAGGACAAGCAGCGGTGCCAGCTGTCGCAGGTACTTGGAAAGGATTGACGGATAATGTGAATGCCATGGCAGCTAACTTAACGAGTCAAGTGCGTAACATCGCCCAAGTGGCAACTGCCGTCGCTAATGGCGACCTAGCTCAAAAGATTACGGTGGACGTAAAGGGAGAGGTATTGGAACTCAAGAACACCATCAACAAAATGGTGGATAACCTTAATGCGTTTTCCGGTGAAGTAACAAGAGTTGCCGGCGAGGTTGGCACCGAAGGCAAACTAGGAGGACAGGCAAAAGTACCAGCAGTAGCGGGGGTGTGGAAAGAACTCACCGATAATGTCAACACTATGGCAGCCAACCTTACGGTTCAGCTTCGTGATGTGTCAAAGGTTGCCAGCGCCGTTGCCGGCGGGGACCTGACAAAGAAGATTACTGTCGAAGTCAAAGGGGAAATTCTTACTATTAAAGAGGTCATTAACAAAATGGTGGATGATCTTGGGGCCACACTCGGTACTGCGCGGGAGGTTTCTGATATTGTGGCCACTTCTTCAACGCAAGTGGCTGCGGCCGCAGGGCAAGTGACCAAAGCTCTTGAGGAAGCGTCTGCCATCGTATCCCAGGTGGCCAAAGGATCTCAAGAACAATCAAAAAAGCTTGAATCAACACGCAAAACTGTAGCTTCTTTATCAGAAGGAGTAGCGCAAGTTTCGACCAGCGCAAAAGTGGCAGCTGAATCTACCACCAAAGCTGCCGAGCTCGCCGCTCAAGGCACGCAAGCCGGGCAAACTGCGGCTGAGCGACTTAAAGCGATTGATGATCTTGCTAAATCCAATGTGGCGATTGTGAAGGTGGTGGATGAACGAGCAGAAGAAGTGGTAGGCGTTACCCAAACCATCACTGATGTTGCCAACCAAACCAACCTTTTGGCACTCAATGCCGCCATTGAAGCCGCACGCGCTGGAGAGGCCGGACGAGGATTTGCGGTGGTTGCCGATGAGATCAGGAAGTTAGCTGAAGGGTCAAAACAGTCAACGGTCAAGGTGGGAAGTATTGTGGGCGCAGTGCGCAAATCCGCTGCTGAATCTCTGGCTTCACTCGGAACTGCCGTTACCCAAGTGGCTGAAAGTACAAAAATTGTCAATCAGGCCTTGGCGATTTTGGCTGAAATTAGTGCTGGCGCCGGGCAAATCTCTGCCGCCGCCGGGCAGATTGCCAGCGCCTCTGCACAACAGACTACGGGTGCGCAGCAAGTTACACAGTCAGTTGGTGAAGTTGCCACAATAGCAGAGCAGTCCGTAACGGCAGCGCAACAGATGACAACATCAATTGCCGAGCAAGTGGGCGCTATTCAACAAGTGGCAGCCAGCGCGCAAGAGATGGCGGCCAGCGCGAAACAACTTCGTAGCTCCTTAGCGATCTTCACACTTCCACGAGAAATAGCCGGGGCAGGTAGGATAAGGGGAAAGGAGGGGTCGGAAGAGACGGTTGAAGAGATGCAACCAAAGGTCGAGACAACGACAAAGAGACGGGGGAAACTAACATAAAAACATATGCCATTTTGGAAAACTCCCTCCGTCGCTAAAGCTATGGAGGGTAAGAAAAAAACAGAGGAAGAGGAAAATGGCGCGAGTCCGAAGGACCTCGGCGAGGCTACTTCTAACGGGACGAATGATGTCATACATCAAGTGGCACAACAGCAGCAAAGCGCAGAAAAAAAGGTTGTTGAGACGAAACAGGTTATTACTTTTGAGCTTGATAAAGAAGAGTATGCCGCGCCCATTCTTGATCCGAGAGAGATTCTAAGAATCCCTGAAATTATTGCGGTACCGGGCGTGCCACCTTTTGTGAAGGGCATCTTTAATCTGCGCGGTCAGATTGTCGTGGTCATTGACTTAGAAAAGCGTTTTGCGCTGGAACGAGAGCATCCCATGGAGCCAAGGGATGTAATTATCGTTGAGGTTGGAGGCACTATTTTTGGCGTTGTGGTTGATGAAGTAACTGGTGTGTTACGCGTTCCAGTTACTAGTATAAAACCAACTCCCTCGTTCGTATCCACAAAAATCCATACTGATTATTTAAACGGCGTCATTGTCTTAGAAGAGTTGCAAGGTACAGAAAAAAAAGAGGAACTTGCGCCAGAGCAAATTGAAGAGCGTTTAAAAACCCAAAAACAAACTCGTTCGGCAAGCTCAGGGCAAGCCAGACTTCTTCTTTTATTGGATTTGCCAAAAATATTGTCGGAAGAAAAACTTTTGGGTTTTGGTAATCATGTGCGCCAAGTGGTCGAAGAAAATAAATAGAGTTTATAGCTGATAGCTTTTAGAAGCGAAAATTAACTAAAAGCTAACAAGCTAAACATATGAAAATATTAATTACAGATGACTCACAATTCATGCGGAAGGTGTTAAAAGATATCCTTCATGATGCTGGGTATATGGATCTTGTGGAGTGCGCGGATGGTAAGGAGTGTCTGACGAAGTATGCCGAGGGAAAACCCAACCTTGTACTTTTAGATATTATTATGCCTGAAGTTGATGGCATAGAGGTCCTTAAAAAGATTGGCAAAGAAGCCAAGGTGATTGTTATTTCAGCAGTTGGTCAAGAAAAAATGGTCGAAGAAGCAAAGAAACTTGGCGCGCTCGACTACATTGTGAAGCCATTTGATAATAACAAGGTATTAGAGGCAGTCAGGGCCGTTCTCAAATAGTTTAGATATGAGAAATGCTGCATTATATATGAAAAAAGTTATTGTCATTGGTTCATCAACCGGCGGACCAAGCGCTTTAGAGGATTTGTTCAAACAGTTACCATCTGATTTACCAGTGCCTGTATTAATCGCGCAACATCTGACAGGTTGTTTCTCCAAATCGTTAGCTGAACGATTGGATTGCTTAAACTGTTTAAGGGTTACGGTGGCAAAAAATAATGAATTAATAGAACCAGCCTATGCCTATATTATTCCCGGTGATAGTCATTTTTTCTTATACGCTCCGGGTCCTCGCATTGCATTATTACCCGCAGAAGATTTGCTCAGGCCCTCGGTAGATATGGGTTTTACCTCTGTGGCGGAACACTTCGGTCCGGGTACCATTGGAGTCATTCTTTCGGGTATGGGGGAAGACGGCGTTATTGGAGCGAAGGCAGTGAAGCAGTTAGGGGGGGAAATTTTAGTGCAAGATGAGGCAACGAGTGTGGTATTTGGAATGCCGAAACGAGTTATTGAGAGCGGCTTTTTTGATGAAATAGTACCCCTGCCGAAAATTGCCGCGCGGCTCGTGGCATTGGCAAGCCCCCACACCTATGTATAGGTGTGGGGGCAAGCGGCTAATTTTTATATATGGCGAATAATATCGAAAAATATAAAAATTTATTTATTATTGAAGCTGAAGAAAAAATTGCGGCTTTGAATGTCGCGCTTTTGGGTTTAGAAAAAAAGCCGAGCGATAGCGCGTTTGCCAACGATGCCATGCGCGCGGCGCATACCTTAAAGAGCTCGGCAGCGGCCATGGGTTTCATGAACTTTTCTCATTTGTGTCATACAATGGAGGATTTTTTTTCCGCCAAAGGCGGATCCGCCTCGGGCGGAGAAAAAGTGCGTTCCGCGAAACAAACGCTCGCGCCACAGAATATAGAAATGCTGTTCCAGGGCGTAGATACGTTGAGCGCTTCGATTGATGCGATTAAAAAAGGACAGGCAGAGCTGAGTACCGCGGAGTTGGTGAAAAAACTAGGCTATAGCAAGGACGACTTAAAACCTAACGACATAGCGCCTAATGCCTCTCCAGCGTCTCGGATGCTTGCGCCCATTGAAACAATCAGAGTAAATGTTAAAACGCTCGGCACATTGATGAATTTTGCCGAGGAATTATCGGTTACCCAAATGCGATTTAAGGAGATACTTCGGAGAACGGAGGAAAGGCAAGAGAAACCCGACATCGGGGAACTAAAAGTCATCGCCGAAAGCTTCGACAGATTAACAAGTGATTTGCAATATAATGTTACAGAAGCTCATATGGTTCCTTTGGGACAACTTTTTGAGCAAACTCCTCGGATGGTACGAGATCTTGCCAAAGAGCAGGGGAAGGAAGTTGAGTTTTCCGTCACCGGCCAAGATATCGCACTTGATAGAATTGTTGTCGATCGCCTGGGGGAGCCACTTATTCATCTTTTGCGTAATGCCGTAGATCACGGGATTGAAAAGAAGGGTGGCATTATTTTGAGCGCAGAGCGTCTGCGCAATAACGTTACGGTGACCGTACATAATACGGGTAAACCGATAGATTGGGAAAGAGTTGTAGAAGTTGCGGCACAAAAAGGGATCGTTGATCAAAAAACAAGAGATGCACATATCCGTGATGCCAACCTGCTGTACCAGCTTTCAACAAAGAAGGCCGTAACCGAAACGTCAGGTCGAGGCGTGGGACTCGGTATTGTAAAATCCGTGATTGAGTCGTTGGGAGGCAAAGTAACAATCGAATCAAAGGAGGATGGTACCAGTTTTATCCTTGCCTTGCCGCTTACCATAGCAATAGTACAAGCGCTTCTTAGCCGGGTGGCAAATCAAGTATTTGCTCTTCCCTTTTCCCAAGTTGATCGTTTAGTTCGTGTTCCTTTTGCAGATATTAAAAAGGCCATTGATCAAGAGATGGCAGTGGTTGAGGGAGAAGATATTCCTATGATTCGACTGGATCAGCGGTTCTCCATAGAAAGGGAAGGGGGCAACATTTTTCTTTCTGATGAGGAAATAAAAGAAGCGAAATATCAACTGAAGGCTGAATTAATGATAATTACGCGCCCCATTAGAAATGACATTTCTAATGGGGCAAAACAAGACCTGCCTGCCGGCAAGGCAGGAGGCGCCTCCCCAGTGGGCTTGCCCGCCGGCTTGTCCGCCGAAGCTTTAGCGAAGGCGGGAGCTTCAGCGAAGGTGGGTATAGTGGTTGATGAAGTGCTTTCTGAACAAAATATAGTTGTAAAACCCTTGAAAGGAATTTTACGAAAGACAAAAGGATTTGCGGGTGTCACCCTACTCGGTGATGGTCGGCCAGCATTGATCCTTGATATAGCGACATTAATTTAAAAAATTTTAATATAAAAATATAATATAAAAACATGCGACAAATTACAAAAGAAGAACTTGCCTCACTTAAAACCGTTGCGAAAGCGTCAGCGGCGCGCGCTTCAGAGGCGCTTTCCAAATTAATCGGTATTCCCGTAAAGCTTCAGATGATGCAAACGCGCATGGTAGAGGTTAAGCACCTTATTGAACTGCTTGTCTTTCCCGAAAAATCTGTGTCTGCTGTGTTCCTCCCCGTGATGACTGGCGAAAGTAAGGGTTCAAGCGCCCTTATTTCTTCGCCGCAGGAATCTCTTCGCCTTGCGGAGTTGATTATGAAACGACCAAAAGGATTTCTGACCCAACTTGATGACCCCGCGATCTCCGCCTTGAAAGAAACAGCCAATATTATCGGTGGCGCATTTCTCTCCGTACTCTCCGATACGGCCGGTGTCTCTTTTATTCAATCAGTACCAAGCCACGCTATCGATACAATAAATAAAGTAGTGGATATGGCGATCGCTGAGCTTGGCCATAAGGACAGCGAACTTTGGGTTGCCCTTGAGATTGATTTTGCATTGAGCACTACTACTATAGAAGAAATTATGACCAATTATATCTTTCTCCTTGAAGTTGCCTCTGCGCAAAAACTTCTTGAGGTATTGGAAAAATAATCAATATGGATTTAATACAAACCATCAATCTCACTGCTCTGCTCCAAGTTATTCCGGATGGCATTATTCTTGTTGCTCCAGATCGGCAAATTCTTTTTGCTAATGTGGCTGCATCGCGATTAACTGGATTGCCGCAACAAGGATTTTACCTGGCGGAGTTAGCCCGTCTCTTGCAAGCGAAAGTGCCAGTGAACCTGGAAGACGTGGTCGCAACGGCGTTGCGAGAAAAAACTTCTCTCTATTTTCGCGACGTGCAAATTGTCTCTTTCTTTTATGAGATTTTCATTGATTCGGTGACAGATAAAGATGGAAAAGTGCTGCTGGCAGTGATTGTTCTTCACAATGTTTCTCAGTATCAGAAAGAAAAGGTGTTACTTGAAAGCCTGGGTGATGGCCTAATAGCGATTGATCGCTCTTTTAATATCACTTTTTTTAATAAAGCGGCAAGCACGATTTTTGGTTGGTCGCAGAAGGAAGCGGTAGGTAGGCCCTTTCGTGAGATTGTCAAGTTGCTTCGAGAAAATGATCGGAAGGAAAATATTACCTTTGTTGAGGAGACAATGCTCTACGGAGAGACTCGACCCGTAGAAAACAATACCCTTCTGGTTGCCAAAGACGGGAGAGAAATTCAAGTTGCTAATACCGCGACCCCAATTTTTGATTCGGATAATAAGGTGATCGGCGCTGTTATTATTTTCAGAGACACTTCCAAAGAGCATGAATTAGAGAAAATGCGGCAAGAATTTTCATCGCTCGCGACACACCAACTCCGCACGCCAATTACAGTTATTAGGGGCAGTATAAGCATGCTTCTTGACGGCAGCGAAGGTCCTCTTACTAATGAACAGAAGGAATCGCTTGAAGATGCCCAAAAAGCCAACGAGGAACTTTATTCGTTGGTGAATGCCATGCTCAATGTTTCAAGAATTGAGTCGGGAACCATCGCCGTTGCGCCAGAACCTTTCTATCTTCCGGATATTGCCGATGAAATAGCCGGGGAATTATCAACTCAAATCAAGGAAAAAGGACTTCGCTTTGAGAAAGATTATGATAAGAATTTGCCGAGTATCAGCGTTGACCGCAATCTTATGAGTGTCATATTCAGGAATCTTTTCTCGAACGCAATAAAATATACGCCAGATGGAGGAAAATTTTTGATTAAAATCGAAAAACAAGAACAAAACATTCTCATTATCATCTCCGATACGGGTGTTGGTATTCCCAAAGAGCAGCAGGGAAAAATGTTTAATAAATTTTTCCGCGCAGATAATGTAAGCAAAACCGAAGGGACTGGCCTAGGGCTTTATATAGTTAAATCCATAGTTGAACAATCCGGAGGCAAAATCCGGTTTGAATCGGAAGAAAACAAAGGCACGACTTTTTCTATATCGATTCCATTGTCTGGTATGATAAAAAGAGATGGAACAAAAGGACTGACGTAAGTAATCATATGCGTATCTCCGAATATAAATATGTGACACGTGCTTTTATTGTTTCCGAGCTTAATACCCCGTCCGCCCAAGGCCCGTGAGCCCGACCTAGATGGCTCTATAGAGCCATTTTATGGCTTTGTCAAGAAATCTTGGTTTGAAACCTAGAAACTTAGCTGCAATCAAATCTGGCCTGTGGTATAATTTAATTAGGTCGACATTATTATTTAAAATCTAAGTAATAAAATAAATATGCAAAACAAAATAACAATTTTTATTTTTGGCGCCCTGATAATTAGTTTGTTTCTGACGGGTTTTATTTTCACAAAAATCCAAAACTTGCAATTAACGACCAGAGACGTACAGACACAAGCGGCTTCTCTTCAGCGAGCAGTACAGCCGTTATTGGCGCGGGCAATACCGGCAACGCCGAAAACAGGGACTCATTCAATCCCTGAATCTTGGTGTGCTGGAGATGTTTGGTGTGGAGAAAAATACTGCAGCTGTTCAAGCGACGGCAACATAGTATATATCTTTGAAAAACATCCGGGCAAGGGCACGCCGGCAACACCGGCAACGCCAGCATCGGAGACTAAAAAAATCTATTATCCAGATTGTTTCGGCGAGTTTGCGTGCAGTGAAACATATTGCGGCTGCACAAGTGTTGGAGGCGCGATAAGAACCATAATGTACCTACCTAGAACGCTTCAACGCGGCTCGTCGGGAGATGATGTTAGGCGATTACAGAATTTCCTCAAACAGATGCCCGATATTTATCCCGAAAGAATGGTTACCGGTTATTATGGGCCGATGACTGAATCTGCAATAAAAAGACTTGAAATGCAATGCAATATGACGCCTTCAGGAGTAGTTGCTCCCAAATTGGTGGTTGTATTAAACGAGCTGGTTGTTTATGGCGAGCTTGAGATATGCGGCACATTAAGAGTGCAAGCGGCAGGAAAAAGCCCTCTTAAAACTATTATTCCGGAATAAATTTTCCGCGAGATACAAATTCCGTTTCCCCGTTTAAAACAAAAAATCGCCTCTCACATAGCTCGAGGCGATTTTTTGTTCATCCTGAACCGCGTTGAAGGGCTTGTCCCGAGGTTATTGAAGGGGTAGAATGTAGAATAGAGTAAGTAATCATAAATAATTCAGGACCTATGAAAAGGATAATCTTATTGTTAATTATTTTTTCGTTTTTATTTGCGGCAATAGTTTTTGCCCGGGAAAACTCCGCAGAAACGCCTGCCGAACCAACCGGCGTTGGCGGTGGTTATTCTCCGGTGACAACCGACAAAATTGAACTGCCTGCAGTGAGCCCCTCGGCAAGCCCAGAGGATGTCGGAGTCTCCGCCGGAGGCGGATCCGCCTTTGGCGGAGAACTGCCGAAACCGGGCCTTACTCCCGACAGCCCGTTTTATTTTCTCAAATCCTGGAAAGAATCAATCCAGACATTTTTTACTTTCGGGGCGGAGAACAAAGCCAAGCAGTTTTTGCATCTTGCGGAAGTTCGGCTGGCAGAATACCAAAAGATGATTGAGAAGGGGAAAACTGAAATTGCTGAAAAGACGCTTGAGAAATATGGAAGACAGCTTAACCAAGCCATAGAAAAAGCCGAAGAAGTCCAAAAAAAGGAAGGGTCGGGGGGTGTGATGGATGCTATCGAGGAAAGAAGGACAAAACACCAAAGGGTATTCACCGAAGTTTTGGCAAAAGTTTCCGAGGAGACAAAACAAGAAATAACGGAGAAAAGGAACGAAAAATGGACGGAGTTTATTACGGAAGTAAAGGAAAAATTTCCCGAATTGATTTCCGGCCCGGTTGAGCCAAAAGATATACCTGTTCAAGCATTGTTTGGCTGCCCGGTTCCTTTTGTCCCTCGGCCCGAGAACTGCGAAGGAGGGTGGTTTTTAAATCAAGGGTTTTTAAATCAGGTCAGTAGTTGTCCCTATTTTTCTTGTCTCGGCGCAAGTAAAAAACAAACACAAGAACCGCCAAAACCCATTGAATCATCAAAGCGAATTGAATTGGAAAAACCGATTGAATCCCCGGTTTGCATTCAGGTAATTACTCCGGCAATCGGCCCCGATAATAAATGCAAGGAATTTCCTACGCCTTGTGAAGTGCCAAGCGGCTGGAAAAAAGTTGATAAGTGCCCGGTTAAGGCGCAAATAGCTGTCCAGTGTCAGCAATACCAGTTCGATACTCGTCCGTGCCCCGACTCTGGCAGTAAGCGCGTTTATAACTGTAATTGCGTGGAAGGGAAATGGAGTTGTCCTGCCCTCGAAACCGCTTGCCCCAAGCCATCAGAAATAAGATATTATACTTGTCTTGACGGAACAAAAGTTGTTTCAGGCGAATGTTATGGAGAAGGCGAAACATTAAGTTGTGCCATAAAAATCTCCCCCGAACTTCAATGTCCGGCGCAAACATCGCCGGTTACTGCGGGAGCAGAATGTCCAATATTTCAAGAGATAAAATATTATACTTGTCCTGATGGTACTCAAAAGATTTGGTGCTGGTGTTCGCCGGAAGGCAGCTTTGCTGGCGCAAAAAATAAATGGCAATGTCAGCATATTCCGGTGGGATTTACTTGTGCTAAACAAACAGTAACACCGACTCCAACTCCGATTCCAACTCCAACTCCAACGCCAACCGAAACAGGAATTGCTTGTTGTGTTCAGGAGGGAAAAGTATGCAAAGTATTCCCCGAAGGAGACGCGGCAGACAACTACAACGAATCGAAGGAACAATGCCGTAAGGAAGGTTGGCTAACAGGTGCCTCTAGTTGCAGTCCTAATCCCTGCCAGCCCTTTTCTCTTTCAACAAATTTAATGACACCTACTGCCGAAGATGTTCCTTGCCGAACAGAACAACCGAAAGATTATAAATGTCCCGATGGAACTTTGATTAAATGGCAGTGTAAATGTAGGTTTATCGATGGAGAAGTGAAAAGGCACTGTATTGTAAATCCAGCAGAGCTCTGTTCCTCATCTGTAAATTCTGCGCCATTGGCGATTAACTGGATTTGGACTCGGTATCTTACTTGGGTTTCGCATGTTTTCTGGACAACAAACAAACCAGCCACTTCCTGGATAGAATACGGGCCGACGGCCGCCTATGGCTCCGAAACTCCGCTCTCACCTTTCTCTCCCAATTATAATCACAATGTTGCGGGATTCTCCGGCCAACAACTGAATACCACTTATCATTTCCGAATCATAGCCGAAGATGCCCAAGGTCATAAAATTGTTTCTGATGACTATACTTTCACCAGTGGTCTATAACTAACTTTTTTGAAGGAATGAAATGAAAACGTCCCATACAATCCGCCTGTTGGCGGATATACGGGGCAAGAAAATTTCCCGCCAGCAGGCATGTGCTAATCCGGGTGACCGAGACGCATATGTTTCTCTATCTCCAAACGGCATACCGGCCGCTTGCCGGAGCGGGGACGCCGAATTGCGCCTTAAAAAAGGTAACGATCAATTATTCATTACAAGGTCGCCTATCAACACTCGGGGTTGTCTCGCAGTGATTGAGTTTTAAAATGTATTAATTCGTTAATCTAAGCCATGCGTATTGAATTAAAAAATTCGGCACAACATTAATTTCGCGACAGGCGGGTAAAGAGGCCTTAGCGGCATTTCAGTCCAGTCTGTCCGAACTGAAGTCGGACGAAAATCTCGAAATTGATTTTGACGGCGTTATTACTTTTTCTCCGTCCTGGGGCGACGAATTTTTAACTCCATTGTTAAACCGGTTTGGCGATCGCCTCATATTATTGCCGACCGACAATCCATCGGTAAGAATTACCGTGGAATTGCTTGAAAAAACGCAGGAGAAAAAATTCAGGCGGAAATAACCGAAAGTCGACAGGGACGGGAAGAAATAATCTCCCTTCGTCTTGTAATGGACGTTCATTTGAATGTGATATCGCTGTCCGCTTCCCGCGGATTGAAAAAGGAATTATAATAAAAATGCGGTAGAGATAAGTAATCATAGAGAGATAATAGACAAGGGAAGTTAGACTTCCCAAGCCCAAAGAGCTTGCGATTTTTTAAAATTTTGAAAGGTTGACGATAAATCGAATAAACTAATTGATCAAAAAATTTATGCTAAAATTTTTTATGCCCAAACAGCCGATTTTTTTTGAGCTAATCAAACAATTAGATGAATGTCTGAAGGAGATAGTCGCGCTTTTCCAGGAATTTGTTGTTTCTTCCGATGTCTCCAATCATTATTTTCAAAGAGCTAAAGAGATCGAACATCAGGGTGACGCGAAAGCCCATGAAATTATTGACAGATTAAATCGCAGCTTCATCACCCCGTTGGACCGGGAGGACATTTATCTTTTGGCGCAGGAGCTTGATGATATCATCGATTTAATAGAAGATATTATCCAAAATATCGGGCTTTATGGGATTAAGGAAAAGAAGAAAATTCTTGCTGATTTTTCCAAATTATTTGTCAGCGCTTCAGAGGATTTGAGCAAAATGATTTCTTGCCTGCCGAAGCAGAAAAACGGTTCTTCTTTCGAAAAATTGATTATTCATATTCACGAATTGGAAGACCGGGGCGATGTTCTTTTTCAAAAAGGTTTGCAGCAGCTTTTTGAGAAAGAACCGGATCCGGTCGCCGTTATTAAGTGGAAGGATATTCTGGAAGGGCTGGAGGAGGTTATGGATAAATATCAGCGGGTTGGCGATGTTATCCGGGGTATCATAGTGAAATTCAGTTAGTTGGATTTTTATGCTCGATCTTTATTTACTGTTTATTATTTTTATTATTGCCGTTGCCTTGGTTTTTGATTTCACCAACGGGATGCACGATTCGGCCAATTCTATCGCCACGATAGTTTCAACGCGGGTTTTGTCGCCGCGGCAGGCTGTTGTCTGGGCGGCGTTTTTTAATTTTATCGCTTTTCTTATTTTTGACACCGCCGTGGCAAAAACCATTGGCAATGGGATGATCGACCTGAAAATTGTCACGCCAGTTGTTATTTTGGTTGGTTTAATCGGTACAATCAGCTGGAATCTGATTACCTGGTGGCTGGGTTTGCCTTCCAGTTCGTCGCATGCCCTAATTGGCGGATACGCGGGCGCTGCCATTGCCAAAGCTGGATTCGGAGCGCTAATTCTGTCGGGCTGGTACAAAACATTAATTTTTATTGTCGGCGCGCCGCTTATCGGCTTGGTTCTGGCTATAGTATTAAAAGTAATAAGCAGCTGGGTGGTCCATAAGAAGGCGCCTCTGCCTGTTAATATCTGGTCAAGACGCCTTCAATTGGTTTCGGCCGCTCTTTATAGTTTGGGTCATGGCGGCAATGACGCCCAAAAAACGATGGGAATTATTACCGGTTTATTGGTGTCGGGCGGTTTGCTCCACGAGTTTAATGTGTCTCTCTGGGTGGTTTTGCTTTGTCATGGCGCCATTGCTCTGGGAACATTGAGTGGAGGGTGGAGGATAGTCAAAACGATGGGTCAGAAAATAACCAAACTGAGACCGATCGACGGGTTTTGCGCCGAGGGGGCTAGCGCCTTAAGTATTTTCCTGTCTACCTATCTGGGTATACCGGTTAGTACCACTCATGTGATTACTGGCGCTATTTCCGGCGTTGGTTCGGTTAACAGGTTATCGGCTGTGCGCTGGGGCATCACCTTGCATATTGTTTGGGCTTGGGTGTTGACCATCCCCGCTTCGGCAATCATGGCGGGGCTGCTCTATTATGTCTTGGAGCGGGCGTCGGGCGGCGCTTTTTAAGCGTTGATGAGATGATTATGCCTGTTGTTTGAGCAAAATCTGTGATATTGTGAGCGGGACGCTCACGCAAGCTACGCTTAATGATTTTTGAATGGAATTCTTGCTTCGCGGAAGCAAATTTTTTTCCATTAGAACTTTAAAAATTGAATCTAAAACTAAGAGGGGGCAGTGAGACAAATGGAAAAGAGAAACAAACGAAGGGTGGTTATAACGGGAATAGGCGTTATTTCGCCGATTGGTTGCGGCAAGGAAAAGTTTTGGGACGCTCTTATGAGCGGAAAATCAGGAGTTGGATTGGTTACGAGATTCGATATGTCTGAATTTAAAACCAAAATAGGGGCCCTGATTGAGGATTTTAATCCGGAAGAGTATGGCATCAGTCTGAAAGACGTTAAAAGAATGGATCTTTTTACTCAATATGGAGTAGCCGCCGCTCTTAGCGCCATCAAAGATGCCAATTTGAAATTAGCCGAAAGAAATGATGATATCGGCACCATGATAGGAACGGGAATTGGGGGTTTGCTGACGCTTGAAAAAGAAAAAGAAAAACTGGTCAAAGAGCGGCAACCGTCAAGGATTAGTCCTTTTTTGGTTCCGATGATGATGCCCAACGCCACTAATGCTTATGTGAGTATCCTCAATAGATTAACAGGAACCAGTCCTTGTTTTACCAATGCTTGCGCCGCTGGTTTGTATGCCATTATTTATGCCTGTAAAGATATTATTTTAGGCGATTGCAACGTTGTTATAGCCGGAGGCAGCGAGGCAATTTTTACCGAAGTAGCCGTTGGTTCCTTTGCCAATATGAAAGCTTTGTCTCGCCAAAACGAAGATCCCCAGGGAGCCAGTCGTCCTTTTGACAAAAATAGAGACGGTTTTGTAATGGGAGAAGGAGCGGGGGTAATAGTATTGGAGGAATTAGAACACGCCTTGGCCAGAGGCGCTAAAATTTACGCGGAGATAATCGGTTACGCGACTAACACGGACGCTTTTCATATTACGGCGCCGGATCCCAAGGCGACGATGATAAAAAAAGCGATCGCGGATGCTTTGAATAGAGCCGGCTTGAAGCCCAAAGACGTTGATTATATCAATGCCCACGGTACCTCCACTCAACTTAATGATAAAATCGAGGCTTTGGCGATTCGTGAAATCTTCGGCGATTATAGGGTGCTGGTGGGATCCACTAAATCAATGACTGGACATTTGGTTGGAGCTGCCGGCAGCGTAGAAACTATCGTTTGTGTTTTAGCCATAGAAAAACAAATTATTCCTCCCACCATAAACTATCAAACACCCGATCCGGAAATTGATTTGGATATTATTACTCAACCACAATCAGCCAGTTTAAATGTTGTTTTGAATAATTCTTTTGGTTTTGGCGGGCATAATGCCGTTTTGGTTTTAAAGAGGTATGACGCTGAACGGGAAGAAGGATAGAGTGAATAGTATGAAGACGAATACCTATTCCATTATTGTTGGAACCGGCAGCTATATCCCCGAGGCAAAAGTCCTCAACCAGGATTTTCTGGATAGAGAATTTTATGGAGCGGATGGGCGGAGACTTGAAAAATCAAACGAACAAATCGTAAAGAAATTTGAAGAAATAACGGAGACTAAGGAACGGCGTTACGCGGCAAATCATCTTGTTGCCTCTGACATCGCTTTTTACACGGCGGAGAGCGCTTTGGAATCGTCAGGCATTTGCGGGGAGAGTCTGGATTATATAATCGTTGCTCATAATTTCGGGGATGTAGAGGCGAGCAATAGACTGTGTAATTGTTTGCCCAGTCTGGCGGCGAGGGTGAAAAACAGATTAAGAATCAGAAATCCAAAAACAATAGTTTATGATATTCTTTTTGGTTGTCCCGGTTGGCTGCAGGGAATGATTCAGGCGAATTATTTTTTGAAATCGGGTGACGCGAAGAGAATTCTTGTTATCGGAACCGAGATTCTTTCCAGAGTTGCTGATTTTCACGATAAAGACAGCATGCTTTATTCCGATGGAGCCGGAGCCACAATACTGGAAGCTGTTGAAAGCCAAGAGCCGGTCGGAATGTTGTCTCATTCCATCAGATCCGATACCCTCGAACATGCCTATCTGTTACGGATGGGCGAATCATTTGGCCCCGATCATAAAGGCAATGGGTTATTTGTTAAAATGGCCGGTCATGAGCTATATAAATATGCTTTGCGGAGGGTTCCCAACGTTGTCAAAGAGAGTCTTGATAAGGCGGGCTTGACGCTTCAAGACGTCCGGCTGATTCTATTGCATCAGGCCAACGGGAAAATGGACAAGGCGATATTGGATCTTTTGTTTGGATTATACGGAACACAAAAAGCGCCGATTGATATTATGCCAATGACCATATCGTGGCTTGGCAATAATTCCGTCGCTACTATTCCTATTATGCTTGATTTATTATTCAAGGGGAAATTGGACGGATTTCAATTGGCAAGAGGAGATGTTGCTGTTTTAGCGAGCGTGGGCGCCGGAATGAATATCAATTCGGTGGTTTATTGTGAGCGGAACGCTCACGCAAGCTACGCTTAATAAAAAAGGTTGATTGTTTCCGAACTTAATACCCCCGCGGTAATGCGAGGGGTATTTTTGATTAGTTGAAAATTAAAGAGGCTGATTTCATAGCATACGCGGCTGATTACCCCCGAGTCTCCTTTGTTTATGGGAGCCTTTATGAAGGCTGTTTTGATATTTTTTTTCAATAATTTCCCAGGCAATTTTCATTTCCTGGATTGCCGCAAAGGGCGCGTCATATTTGATTTTCAGGTAGGTCGCGAGTCCAGGCAAATCGTCCTGTTTTTCCAGAAGTCCAGCTCTTTCAAGTATCAAATTGACCGGAATGTTATAAGTTCTGGAAAATTTGACTAGAGTTTCGGCGGTTATCGTTTTAAACTGCCCATTTTCCAGTCGGGAGATATAGCCGGCGGTCAGCTGGCTTGTTTTTGCCGCGCCATGGATACTTAAACCCATCTCCTTCCTTAATTTTTTAAGATAGTCACCCAATCTAATAATTTCTGGAGATGAATTTTTGCGGGAAGTAGCCATGTAGGTTTTTATCCACAGCTTTTCAACAGCACCCTCGATTTGAATAAAGGGGGATGTGGAAAAGGTTGTGGCTTTGTTTAACGCTTCGCCTTTTATTATACCAAATTTGTATCCGTTGAGCAACAAACTATTTCCTAATGGGTTATAAAATGGGGGGGGTTACCCCGTTAGAAGTTTACACGATTTGTAGTCTTCCGAGAAATGTTTTTTATGGATTGAAAAATTCGGAATTTCTAACGGGGTTTACAAACCAGATAATTGATGCTTTGCTTTTATTACCAGAAATTCCCGCAGCCACCCATATTTTTCGTAAACAAAATGTTTTCTATTAGAAACAAAACTGCTTGATAGGGTAAACATTTAGTTGTCTAATAGAAACATGGGGGGTTTGACACGGGGGTTTCCTTGTCGCATGCTGAAAGTAGAGCTTTTAAAACCGAATAAACCCCGCACCTTTCCTATCTCAAGACTATTGAATTCCACGGATAGAGCCGCAAGGCTTTTAACAAATGATAGTCCTAAGATGGGAAAGGTGCGGGGTAAATAGCAATCTTAAACTTAGGTTAGGAGGGTCATAACACATCGTAGGGGTGAAGCAAAGATCTCTTTCTCGGAGACATCGTTTTCACCAAGCCGTGGCAACCGCGGAATCATTTCCGCGGGGGCAGCGGGCGACAAGACCTTGCCGATGGCCTACAAACTGTCTGAAAACTCCTTTTTTGTCATTCTGAACGGAGTGAAGCGGAGTGAAGAATCTATAATATTAGCTAAATTCGTGAAATTAGATTCTTCGCCTTCGGCTTAGAATGACAGTTTTCGGACAGTCTGCGGCGGCAAGTTCACTATCGAAAAGTCTTGGTTTGAGATTGTGAAGGTGATAAAAAGAGCATCGTAATGACGATGGGTTACATTGATTCCTTTTTTCTAAGGGCGTCTTAACCTTAGTCTTGCGATGCTCTTTTTGTTTCCGAACTCATTTAAGTTTTTTATCTTGTCATTCCCGCGAAGGCGGGAATGACAGCCGGACGATTTATGTATATTCTTTCGTCTCAATCACAATTAATTCAGTCGAAGATTTACCGGGCGGTTTTAGATGATGTGGCTAAATCCAGCGAGGAGGTCAAGCTTTTATTAAAAAGCGCCAAAAGAAATGTCGCGTTGCGGCCTAAGCTGGCGCAGATAGTCAACGATATCTTAAGGGCGCGGCTGGAGTGTGAGCAAAATAGTCGTCTTTTTACAAAAATCATTAGAGAAAAAAAATAGAAAGCGAGTATAAAAAGTTATCCACAGAAAGGAGTGCTTGCGGGGGGGGGGGGGGGGGGGGGGGGAATATTAAAAAAGTTGAAGGGTAAACCCACCCCCCAAAAGTTCCCCA
>CAYYTW010000006.1:0-14499 GCA_964474765.1 uncultured Candidatus Saccharibacteria bacterium | reverse complement strand
AAAAAAAAGAAAAAAAAACAAAGGAAAGATGAGAAAAATGCACGGCGGGGGGGGGGTGGGGGGGGGGGGGGGGGGGGGGGTCGTAAGGTAATATTAAAAAAGTGTAAGTGTAAACCTCCCCACCTAAAGTTCACCAGTTCTTAGCATAACGCGGCCATAGTTTAGTGATAAACGTCTTGGACACGACTTCCGTTCTAGTATTTGAAGCACCTCGGAATTGGAACAGTCGCAGCGAACTTTAGGTGTGGGGGTAAAGGTCGAATACATTAATAAATTAATATATAGAAGCAGATATACGCAGATTAAAACGTTTCGCGATACGCGGATACACGCAGAAAAAATTTTCAGCGTAGATCGGCGCGTATTGCCGAAGGCACAAAATCAGCGTTGATCAGCTTCTAAAAAACATGGCCGTAGAAAAAACAATGGCAAGCTCTAGCTTGGTGGAAGTGGTAGACCGGATTTTGGACAAGGGTGTCGTGATCGACGCGTGGGTAAGGGTGTCGTTAGTCGGCATTGAATTACTCGCGATCGAAGCTCGCGTCGTAATCGCGTCCGTTGAGACCTACCTGAAGTACGCGGAGGCAATCGGTCTTACCGCCACTGCTGCCTAAATTTTTTACACCGTAGTTCCGCCGAAGGCGGATACCTCGGGGAGGAGCTGTTGAATAAGGCATCCTGTAGATTGGCAGAAGCGCTTACAAAGTCCTTCCGCCGTCTCCCAAAGATAAAATCGAAAGCATGCTTTATTCAATATCACTTTATTAGATTTTTATCCTATTACTTTTGATAAAGGAGTGATGAGATAAGAATCTAAATTAACATGAGCAAATTAACGGAAAAAATTAACCCGTTCGACAAGTCTCGACTCCGAGCTCGACTCGAGGAGCTCAGGGTTAATGCTGAGCAAGGTCGAAGCATTAAAAATATTTTCACCCCGTTAGAAATTGGACGATTTCTAACGGGGTTCATGCCCCGTATATCAACTTCGACCATTTCTTCTGCTGCCCCGAGTAAGTTGGTGGAATGCGGCTCCATGGATATTCGGAGGTTTTTCTCCCGTCTTATGGAAATAAAAGCGGCAGTCGAAGCTGTATTACGGGGCAGGCGGCGCGAGAAATCAGAAACAAGCCAATCCTCAAAAGATAACTCATCAGATAATGTGATTTGGGGAGTAAATGATATCGCGCGATCAATTCGGGAATCAGGAAAATTCCAAGCACAGAGAAATTCGTGGAGAAAAAATTTTCATTTCTAAAGGGCTTTCTCGTAAATTTTAATCACATTGGCATGTCCAAAAAGAAAAAAGCAAAATTAACCCATAAAGAAAAAGAGGTTATTCCGGAGATGGGCGCGGAACTAGTCCGCGAGGCAAAAAAAGAAACCTCTGAGGGCAAGCGAAATTTGAAAGATATAGCGGACGGCATCATCGCTTCTTATGAGGTGCGTGCAAGAGTAGTTGGAGGCATTATTGATGACACTCATAAGATGATGGATGATTTCAAAGAGAAAAGGGAAATTATGACAAAAGAGTTGCAGGAAATTTTAGCCAAATGCGAATCGCTGAGGAAAAAAGATTTTGACCGGATGATGACTGACATTGTCGCCCGACAGAATGAGCGCGAAAAAGAAGTGAAGATGATGCTTGAAAATTTCCGCAAAGAAGAGGAGATGGTTGTGGATAAATTAAAGATGCTTCTCAAAAAAGGCGAAGATATCAGGATCAAAGATTTCAAGAAAATGATGGTCGATATTAAGCAGGAGCAAGAGAAAAGAACGAAGCAAACTGGTGAATCCATCACCAGTCAGCTTGAGAATATGCGCCAAGAAGTCCATGCCATGCTGGACAATTTCAAAACAGAGAGGCAATCCGTGGCCGGGGCATGGCATGAAGTTCTTGGTTTGTTCCGTAGAGAAAAGCGAAGCGACGATAGGAGCGGAGTCCAGCGCCGAAACCTTGTTTCTGGTGTTGGGTTGCCCGCAGACCCCGAAGCAGAATAAGTTTGCTACGGGGTAAACCCGGGAAATTCGGGCGGAGACGACGAAGAGGAAAAAGGTTTGGCCTAAATTTTGTAGTGCGAAACGCGAACAAAATTTAGCTGCCAAATTTTACGATGATGACAACAAATGAAAAACGAGTCCCGTTAGAGATAAGACGTTTCAAGGCGTCTGCCGATGCTATTGGCAGCGGATCTCTAACAGGACGAGGGCGGCCTCGAAGCAGAACAAGTTTGTTGCAGAGCAGGCCGCCCAAGGTCCCGAAAGAAAGCCCCGAACCATCGCCTCGGGCGAGCTACGGGGTAAACAAGCTTTCTACGGGGCAGACAAAAACAGCGGAATCGGACGCATTGATAAAATGCGCGTTTTGCAGGGGCGCTGGGCTTGATCGTTTCGGCATTCCCTCAAAGCTTTCAAAATGCCAGACCTGTAAAGGAAGGGGGAAGGTGTATGTTCCAGAACCTCACGAAGAATGCTCGAGCTGTTTTGGCAGCGGCGTCTATCGCCACCACCGTTTGAGCTGTTCGGTCTGCGGAGGAAAAGGAAGAATAAAGAAGGTAATATCCACTAAAGTTTATGAAAAAAGAGGAGGAAATGGAGCGAGGTCTGATTTAGATACTGGGTTGCCATTAATTAACGCATATGAATTAGGCGAAGTGGAAAAGTGGAGATTAACATAAGCAATGATTACTTAGATTTATGACAGCAAAAATTAAAAAATATTATATCGGCGGTTATAAAAAAATTACCTGTGTTTTCTGTAAAGGGAAAGGCAGGGATCCATTTGGAGTGCCATCTAAACTTTCTGATTGCCAAGTATGTTTTGGTAAAGGAAAGGTTGCTGTTGCTGACCAGCCATATGAAACCTGCGGAGCCTGTAAAGGAACAGGGGTTTTCTTCTATCATCGATTGCCCTGTTCGGTATGTAAAGGAAGGGGGATTGTTCCCAAAAATAGGAGAAAGGGGCCCAAAGGATTAGGTCCGGATACAGGACTTCCCCAGATTGGAAATTATTAAAGGGCTTTGTCTGAAATTTCAAGCACGAAGCGCGAAGAAGTTTCAAGAACAAAACCTTTACCCGGCACTTATTCCAGCGATAATTTTTCTTGTATCCTCGCGCGAAAGCGAAGCGGTTTCGGCCAGCTAAGCTGGCCTTCGCCTTTAACGCTTGAAAAACCACAAATTGTCGACGGAATAAGTGCTGGGTGTTCCATGTTGTTACTAAATTTTCATCGCCTGATGGCTCATAAATTTAGACAACATTGGCAAAGGCCGAAAAATTATTAGTTAATTTAACTTTATTCAGTCACTTTGCATTTTAATTTTTACATTTTGCATTTGACTGAATGATATGAAGAAATATGTCATTAGCAACTTCAATGAAGAATCTTGTAGAGGATATTCGCGCTTCAGCGCAGGATAGACATACTTTTGTAAAAGGCATTATAAAAGATGTCAAAGAGCTTTTGATCCAATTCGATAAAGAGCAAGAAGATATAGCCAAGGAGCTCAAAGAAATGGCGGCAGAGCTAAAAAAGTTTTTAGCTCATAGCGAGAAGACGAGGAAAGAAGACTTCGCTGCGACGATGAAAGACATCGCCTCGCGATTAGAAGAGATCGGCAAGTGGCAAAAGGATGTCCGCAAAGGTGCTCGTGAATTGATCAAGGAATACGCGGATGACCAGAAAAAGGCAAGGGAGTATTGGCTTTCTTTAAGCGGGCACCGAAAGCCGGGAGGTCCCAAGAAAGAAAAAGAGAAAGAAAAAGAGGAAAGAGAGGAGCAATAAAATAAATAATCAAGGTCGAGCTTTTACCCCGTTAGAGATCTTATATTTCAAACGGGGCGACCCCCTAGCGACGAAATGGTTCAGTCATTGCATTTATAACACATTAAACTGATATCTCTAACGGGGTTTATGGTTTCTGCTCAAAACTACACTTAACTATTATTGTGTTGTGTCGCGAGACTCAATCCACGGTAGATCAGGCGAGCTTGGGTATTATTGCAACATAAAACTACAAAATGTCCAATTATTTATCTTCAGACGAAGAAGCATTCATTATCGAGCCGCGGCCGTTGGCCGGTTTTGTGGAAACTCCGTATATCAAAGAGATTGCCCAAAGGGCTCTAAATTATATTAAAGCTGGGTTCCCCGTGCATTTTCGCGGCGTCTCCGGCACGGGCAAGACGACTCTTGCTATGCATGTGGCAAGCAAAATCTCCAGGCCCGTTGTTTTGATCCACGGGGATGATCAACTTGGTACTTCCGACCTTGTAGGCGGAGAGCACGGGTATCGTTACCGAAGATTGGTGGACAATTTTATCTCACGCGTAATGAAAACCGAAGAGGACATGACAAAACGCTGGGCGGACAACCGCCTGACGATTGCCTGCAAGAATGGGCATACGCTTGTCTACGATGAGTTCACCCGTTCCCGGCCTGAAGCGAACAATATTCTGCTTTCTGTTCTGCAGGAGAAAGTTATGGATCTTCCGGCAAATCGCGACGGCGAAGAGGCGTATTTGAGAGTTCATCCCAATTTTACGGCAATCTTTACTTCCAATCCCGAAGAATACGCCGGCGTGCACAAAGCCCAAGATGCTTTGCGCGATCGCATGATTACGATTGATTTGGATTATATGGATCGCCAAACCGAGATTGCCATCTGCGAGGCAAAATCAGGCTTGCCGCGTAAAGAAGCAGCAGTCATTGTTGACATTGTGCGAGACCTGCGGAATTCAGGCGAGTACGAATTCGCTCCGACAGTGCGTGGCGCGGTAATGATCGCTAGGTCCTGCAGAACGCACGAGGGAGCGGCAGTGGCTCGCGACAACGAGATTTTCCGCCGTATCTGCCGAGATATACTTTCTTCAGAGACTTCGCGGCTCGGAACAAGAAACAACCACGAAAAGGTTAAACAACTGGTCGATGAGCTCGTGGAAAAAAAGTGCAAAAAGACATTTTCGCTCAGCAGTTTCTGGAGATAAAGGGCTTTCTCTAAATTTTCAAGTCCGAAGGACGCAGAAAATTTAGCCAGAAAACCTTTACCCAGCACATAAATTTATAGTCATCACACTACTTATGGCGCTATGAAAATAAATAAATTTTCCATAGTTCATACCAGATGACTATAAATTTATGTGCTGGGTGCTCATAATTGTAGTGAAATTTTTTCGCTATAATATGGGCTCGAAAATTTCAACAATTATGGCAAAAACAATCAAAAGTTTAGGCAACATCGCAAATCTCCACGATCTTCGCGTAATTCCCCGGACGCGCAGGAGCGCGAAGCCGCAACTTCCAACAACGGCGATTCTTTCGTTGAATATGGCTCGCAACGAACGAGACCATCTTATCAAAGAAAAAATGCGGCTTTCAAAAAGAAAGACGCAGATTGAGCGCAGATTGACAGAGATTGATTCAGAAATGGATGATCTTTTGAAGCAAGCCCAAAAGAAAGCGGCGGAAATCCGCGGCAAGTCGGGAGCGTCAGCAGACATTATTAATGCAAAAAGAGAAGGATGCAGCCGGTCGAGGACGGTGGTCGAATATTAAGGGCTTGGCCTCCGACGTAATGTCGGAGCTGCCAGACCTTAACCCAGCACTTATTCCAGCGATAATTTTTCCTGTATCCTCGCGCGAAAGCGAAGCGGCTTCGGCCAGCTAAGCTGGCCTTCGCCTTTAACGCCCGGAAAACCACAACTTATTGACGGAATAAGTGCTGGGTGCTCGAATTTATGACTTTACTTCGTTCAGATAAATTTGGCAAATTTTCCGCCCAAGACGGACCAGCGGTTCGACTGAGCTCACCGTCGAAGTCCTCGGGCTGGAAATGCGCTTTTTGCGGCGGGTCGGGCATTCAACCTCGTTCTTTGCGCAGCCGTTGTATTGCTTGTCGGGGAAAGGGAGAAGCGGAATTTGAGAATCCGATTAAATGTCCTTCCTGTCAGGGAAGGGGGTTTGCCTTAAATTCCTCAACGCTTTCCTGTCTTCGTTGCCGCGGCATAGGCGCGGTTGAAAAAAACGAAGGCGGCGGAGAAGTGGCGGATGATATCATTGGAGAACGCTTGGGAGAAATTACAAAAAGGCTGAGATGGACAAGAAAAGAGGCGGAGAAGAAAGCAAAAGAGATTGAGGAAAGGTCGAAACCTATTAAACCTTTTATTAAAGAAGTAAAGGGCTTTGTCCAAATTTTCAAGACATTGTTGAAGAAAATTTGGTAACAAAACCTTTACCCAGCACTTATTTTGCCTTTGGATTACTTTGCGCAGTGCGTGCACCGAATAGGTGTAGCCCTCAATGGGCGAAGCGCTGCGCCCATGAACGGGGCGCGGCTATCCGTCGCTCGCTCTTCACGAGGTAGCGCAGGCGCAAAATAAGTGCTGGGTGCTCTAAATTGTAACTAAAAATTCTGCGACCTGCGTCTTGAATTTTTAGACAATTTTGGCAAAAGAAACACAATGGTTAGAAAAATCAGGAAACAAAATAAAAAGGAAGTGGAAGTCTCTCTGGGAACAGTAATCGACGGATTTATGAAGGGAATCGGCGGATTGTTGGGGTTGGCGGCAAAACTCGAAGAAGAAGGCAGGGACGAATATGCGGAGCAAGGCGAGATTAAGGGTAAGACAAAAGGCGGAAAAGAATACCAAGGAGCTTATGGCTTTCGGGTAAAGGTCGGTCTTAAGGAATTGGCCCAAAAATCAGAGCCAAGAGGCGAATGATTTTTGGCTGCCAAACCTTAACCCAGCACTTATTCCAGCGATAATTTTTCCTGTATCCTCGCGCGAAAGCGAAGCGGCTTCGGCCAGCTAAGCTGGCCTTCGCCTTTAACGCCCGGAAAACCACAACTTATTGACGGAATAAGTGCTGGGTGCTCAAATTTGTAGCGAAATTTTGTTCACGAAACGAATTTCGCTCCAAAATTTCTACAAATTTGGCACATGCCACTAACCGAGTTATTGGGAAAACCCCTACAATTCATAATGTTCGGCGGCAAGGGCGGAGTCGGCAAGACGAGTATGGCCGCGGCAGCCTCTCTGTATTTTGCGAAGGAATACGCCAGGAAAAGAAAAGACGAGAAAGTTTTGATTTTCACAACCGACCCAGCCCCTTCCCTCGCAGATAGTTTCGGGCAGGAAATCGGCAATGAACCGACTCGGATTGAGGGCGTAAAAAACCTCTTTGCGATGGAGATAGACGCCAAGAAAGTTCTTGAAGAATTCAAAAAGGAATATGGCGAGGATATTCTGGATATTCTGCAACAAGGCACCTATTTGGCGGATGAGGAAACGGAAGAAATCTTTAGTCTCGATATTCCAGGGCTCGACGAAGTGATGGGACTTAAGAAAATAACCGATTTTATGGAGAGCAAAGAATACGATTTATACATTGTTGACACTGCTCCAACCGGCCACACTCTACGATTGCTCACTTTGCCAGAGTTGTTAGACGATTGGATTAAGTTTCTAGCAAGCCTTCGCTGGAAATATCACGCGATGGTGCAGCAGTTTGCGCGGGAAGAACGCATAGGAAAAGCCGACGAATTTCTACTGGAAATGAAGCGGGCCGTAAAGAAAGTGCGGGAGCTTTTGCGGGATGAAAAAAGAACGGAATTTATTGTCGTGACTATTGCCGAAAGCATGGGGGTCCGAGAAACCGAAGATTTGATTCAAAGTCTTGAAGAATCCCATATACCTTCTCGTCATATCATTATCAACAACATATTTCCCGCCTTCGCCTCGTCCTTCACGCAAGGTTACGGAGGGCAAAGCAAGGCTACGGCGGGCGGGCCAAAAGAAGAGTGCGATGATTCGACTATGCTCACCACAAGTTTTGTAAAAGCTAAAAGGAAAAACCAAGAGAAATATATAAATGAAATCAAAAAGAAATTCGGTCATCACATCATTACGGAAGTTCTATTGCAGGCGGATGAAATTCAGGGCATAAAAAGTTTGGAGAGTTTGGGGAAACAATTATTTTCCAAAAATTAAGGAGTGAGCGTAGCGAGCGACCATAATTTTTGAGAACCCCGCACATAAATTACCAAACAAGTTTAGAAGCAAAATCCATGTTTTTTCTAAAACAGTTAAATTCAGAACAAACAAGGTCAGTTAATTTATGTGTGGGGTGCTCAATGTTTTAGTAAAATTTACTTCGCATTGAGCTCGCAAATTTTAACAACATTGGCATATGAAAAATACATTGGGAAAATACATTTATTGCGTAATGCGAAAGCCGAAGTCGTTTGGTCTTGATTTGTACGGCGTGGGAGGCGGAAAAGTGCATCTGGTGAATTCAGAAAAACTCGCCATTGCGGTGAGCGACGCGCCTGTTTTAGAAGATTACCCCATCACGAGAGAAAATACCGTTACGCACCAGCGGGTTATCGAGGAAGTTATGCGAATGCATTCGTCGGTACTGCCTGTGAGTTTCGGAACAGTGGCCGAGAACGCACGGGTTTTAGAGGAGAAGATATTGAGAGCTAAAGAGATCGAGCTCTTAGATGCTCTTAAGAGCATTGAAGGCAAGGTCGAACTTAATCTCAAGGCAATATGGCTTGATATGCCGAAAATTTTTCAAAAGGTCGTCGCGGAAAGCCCCGAACTTAGCCGCATAAAACAGGCGATGTCGGGAAAGACGTTGGGGAGGGACGACGCGATTGAAGTGGGAAAAGCCGTTGCGGCCGCCGTTGAATCAAGGCGGGAGAGAATAAAAGGAGAAATTCTTGATTTGTTAGAAGACATAGTGGTTGACCATAAAGAGACCCAACTTCTCGGAGAGCAGATGATATTCAACCTCGCTTTTCTTATTCCGGAAAATAAGCAAAAAACATTTGATAGGGTTGTCCGAGATCTTGATGAACAATATGCGGAAGAAAACGTTTATTTCAAGTATATCGGCCCCATCCCGTCTTTTAATTTCGTCAAGGTGCCGATATCGCTAACCTAAATTTGACATGCTTATCATTGATGATTTATTAATATGGCTCCCGGCAAAAGGATTTATGGCCCTATTCAATAAGATTCACGAACTTGCCGAAGCCGAATTAAACGACGAATCGAAATTAAAGGAGCAACTGTTGAGATTTCAAACCATGTTTGAGCTTGATCAAATAAGCGAAGAAGAATATCAGTGGCGGGAGGACGAAATTATGGCGCGGCTCGCCGAGATTCGAGAGCGGAAAAAGTCCCAAAAATAAAGGAGCGAAGCGACTATTATTTTTGAGAGCCCCGCCCTTTATGCTTAAGAATTAAGAAAAATATGAACAATAAAGTCAAAATTACGAATTTTCACGGTACGAATTCCACGTGCTTAAAGGGCGGGGTTCTCATAATTTCAGCGAAAATTTATTCGCTGAAGCTCTAAACTTTCGAAAATTATGGAAGAAAAACAACAATTTCCGCCAAAGGCGGATTCGCCTCAGGCGAAAAAAATGAGCTCCAAAGGTATTGCCAAGGCTATTGAATTTATGAAGGAGATGCTCGGCAAGGAAGGAGATATTGTGAAGGCCGCTAAAATCGATAAGGGCTGGGAAGTGGAAATTGAGATTATAGAGCAGAGTGAGTACATGAAAAAAATCGGTATTTCCAAGCCGGTGTATGACAAAAATGTTTACAGGGTTATTCTGGATCAGAATTTTGAGCTGGTGTCTTATGAGCGAAAGGCTCAGAAACCGTTCGGCGGTCCGGCCGAATAATTCCAAAAAACATGAAAGGATTTTACGTTTATTGCGTTCGCATGAGGGCGGATATGGGACAAATTTCCGCCAAGGACGGATCTGCCTCGGGCAGAAAAGCGAGGGGAATTGAATTTGGGAGCGAGGCGCGCCCCATCTCGTTTAAAGACATTGAAGCGGTTGTGAGCGAAGTTGATCTTTCCAAATTCAACGCAAAAACCATAAAGGAAAAACTTCAGGAAGACGCGAAGTGGACGGAGAAAAATGTGAAGCGGCATCACGAGGTTATAGCTGAAGCAAACAAAACGAGTGTGGTTATTCCAATGAAGTTTGGGATGCTCTATAAAACAAAAAAGAATCTTGAGACGATGCTCGCAAAGTACTACGGGAAATTTAAAAAACTGCTCACGCGCCTCGCAGGCAAGCAGGAATGGGGGGTGAAAATATATCTTGAATACGAAAAATTTCTTGAATTTTTCAAAAAAGAAAATAAAGAAGTGAAAAAAATGGAAGAAAGTAAATCAGCAATGCCGGAGGGAGCGCAGTGGTATGCGGACAAAAAAATTGACGAATTGATAGCCAAAGAGTCAGAGGGGGAGATAGAAAAGCGGTTGCAACGCATCGTGGAAAGATTGGAAGACTGCTGCGAGCAGACAGCGCTTTGCGATCTTCTGCCAAAAGAGGCAACAGCGGGGATGAAAAAAGACAATATTTTCAATGCAGCCTGCTTAATAGATAGCGGCAAACTTGATTGTTTCAAAAAAATGTTGCAGGAAGCGCGGAAAGAGTGTGATCAAATCGGCGCCGCGCTCGTTGTAACAGGTCCGTGGCCGCCTTATAATTTCGTGTAAGCGAAATTTCAAGGTTCTTATAATTTTGTCCGTTTCGGCCCACGAGAGTGAGTATTGGCGAAACTCGAGTGGATTGCCGAAACAAAAGATGAAAAACGACAATAACAGTAAAAATGAAGCTCCCCGCAATGCCTGCGGGGTATTTTCTCCTCCTTCTTCGGAGCGAAATCCTCTGAAGCTGAATATGAAAGAAGATGCTATTTCGTTCCCTGCCAGGAGGCGGGGGTATTCAGCGAAGGAGGATAAAAATTTAGCCCGCTCATTGCCGGCTTTTCGACCAGATTTAAAATCCAGACCAGCCCAACTTTTTACCCACGAACGGCTCTACAATTCAAAGAAAGTTACGCTACTTGACGCACTTGATCGAGTGATAGACAAGGGAGCGTATGTTGACGGAGAACTGCTTTTAAGGGTTGCGGATATCGACCTTGTTTTTATCGGACTTCGGCTCATTGTTACTTCGGTCTCGAGAGCCGAGAGACTGCGCAATGAAGGCAGCTCCAAAGGACAAGCCTACGGGGTAAAAATGGGAGCGCAAGGCCGGACATCCATAGACGACTTTGTTTGCATACGAAAGCTTGAGGAACAGCTTCGAGATATTGAAGCCAGCATCCCGAAGATTATTGATGCCGGAAATCCGGAGAAGGCCGAACAAGGAATTGCCAAACTGGTTCTTACGCTTGTTAAATTAATCAGCAAATTGTTGGAAAGAGAGGCGGTGAGAAGGGTCGACACCGGCACTCTTTCTGAGACGGAAATTCAGAAACTGGGACTGACCTTTAAAGTTCTTGAGAAAAAAATTCAAGAAATGAAAATGGTATTCGGCATCAAAGAAGAGTTAAATTTGGAATTAGGACCGTTAGGTAACCTCCTTTAAGCATTTAATCGTTTATTAAAATCTATTTTTAATTATATGGCAGAAGAACAAAACCCCGAAGCAGGCGCTTCGCGTCGCAACGGGACAGGTAAAAATTTATCAGAGGAAGGTTTGGCGAAGAAAGCCCAGCAGGCGACCTTAAAGATGGCCAAAGATTGGCATAAGTCCGAAGATACTATTCATCACGCGATAAAATCGTATGAGGATGTGATTCAGATCGATCCCGAAAGTCCCGAAGCGGATGAAGCCAGAGCCGCGCTTCTGAAAATCGCCGAAGATTGGGACAAGAAAGGTCGGAAATACGCCGCCGCTCGGCTTTACAAAGAATTAATGACAGGAAAATAAATTATGCCGACTCAACGAATCGCAACATCAACACAAGCGACTAACCTCGCTGACATATTAGAGCGCGTTTTAGACAAAGGCATCGTCATTGCCGGCGATATTAGGGTCCAACTCGCGGATGTCGAACTCTTGAATATCAAAATTCGGCTTCTCATCGCTTCAGTGGATAAGGCCAAAGAAATCGGCATTAGCTGGTGGGAACATGACTCCTACCTTTCGCCAAAAGCAAAGGAGCTTGAATTATTCAAAGAAAATACTAAACTTGCCAAGCGCATAGAATCTTTGGAGGACAAGCTGATGAAAGTTAAGCCCAGGAGGTAATTCCGCCAAGCGTGGTTACAAAATCAGAGCACACAAAATATAATTTTGTGTGCTCGACCGAGCATTAAAAATTTTAATGCTCTGGCCTTTACGCAGCACTAATTCCGTTGATAAGCTGTGGTTTTCCATGCGTCAAGGGCGAAGCCGCTTCGCTCTCACGCAATGATTATAGAAAGACTATCGCTGGAATTAGTGCTGGGTACTCAATGTTGTAAGTAAAATTTACTTCGCATTGAGCTCGTAAATTTTAACAACATTGGTATGCCAAGCACGATTGAACAAACCAAAGATGCGATTTTGAAGCATGGGGGCAAGGCGTCTAAACATCAGATTGCGAGGGAGCTCAAAATAAGTTTGGACTACGCTGGTCTTATTTTGGGCGAGTTGAAGAGAAAGGGGGAAATCGCTTTTTCCAACAGCTTTTATGTGTCAACCCCGTTAGAAGTAAGACGCCAAAGGCGTCTGCCGATGCGCGAGCGCATCGGACTTCTAACGGGGTTGACATCCGCCAAAAAGGATATTAGTCAAGACAAAGAGCAAAATCAAATTATTCCCTTAAAGAGGCCGAAAAAGGCAAAAACCCCCAAAGCATCTAAACGCGCCCCGCATTCTCTCACCAGTATTTTGGGAATCAGCGAATCACTGGCGTTGACTTTGGAGAAGGCGGGCTATATCACAATAGAATCCCTTGCAGAGGCTCCTATTAGTAAGTTAATGGCGGCGGCGAACCTCGAACTTCACACAGCGGCTCAATTAATAAACCAGGCAAGAAAATCTGACTTTCTAAGAAGGACAAAGTAAAATTAAAAAGACACTTAAAATATGGCAGGATTTCTCTTAATTATAATTGGAGTCATTTTTCTCCTCAAACATCTCGACTTTATCTCGGCGGGCGCATGGGAGATACTCTGGCCAATACTTTTGATTATCCTTGGCATAAGTTTTGTAGTGCGACGGGGCGAGGTCGGCTTTTTCTTCAAAGAGCATTCCGGCTGGAGAAAAAGGAAAGTAGACCAGGAAACATAATTTAATTGTGGAAATTCTTGAGTGGTCGACTGCCTTGAAGTTATGGATCGTATTGTTCACCAAACTCGTTTTTGTTCTTTGCGGCAATAGAAAGATCATCGAGATGGTTACAAAACCCTATTTTGTCATTCTGAACGAAGTGAAGAATCTCTTGCGAATGCAAGAAATTAAGCTCCTTTTCTCAAACAAGTTGAGAGATTCTTCGGGCTTCACCCTCAGAATGACAGTTTTGAAACCATCTCATCGTTTTTTTGGCATCCTTAACGCCATCCTTACGTTGTATTTTGATAAAATAAATAGAAGAAAATTTTTAATAAAAAAACATTAACCATTGAGGTTGCTCAAGGATTTTTTGTTTATTGTTCGTAGCTCTTTCTATTATTTGAGCTGTTGTCGATAATCTTCCGTTGTTTTCCAAACTTACGGCTGATGACATCGTTAGCAGAAACCCTCAAACATTCTTGAGAGTGTGAGAGGGTTTGTTTGCGATGCTTGACTTAGTACAAAGCGTTCTTATAGGATTAGGATAGATAATAATATTTAAAAATTTTATGGCCCAATTAATTTTTGATATCGAAACAATCGGAGAAGATTTCGACGCGCTGGACAAGACAACGCGGGAGGTTTTGACCAAGTGGATTAAAAAAGAAGCGAACACCGAGACCGAGTACGAAGTTTTGCTCGATGATTTGAAAAAGGGTTTGGGATTCTCGCCGCTGACCGGCGAAATCGTTGCCATCGGCGTTTTGGACTCCGAAAAAGACAAGGGAGTGGTTTACTATCAGTCTTTGAATGGCGGTGAGCAAGAATTGGAGGAAAACGGCATACGCTTTCGATCGATGGGAGAAAAAGAAATGTTGGAGAATTTTTGGAGTGGCGCGAGGAATTATCAGGAGTTCGTCAGTTTTAACGGCCGCGGTTTCGATGTGCCGTTTTTGATGGTCCGTTCGGCGATTCACGGCATTCGTCCGACAAAAGACCTAATGTCCAATCGCTATCTCGGTAGCCAGAAATTTGGCGCGTTTCATATTGACTTGCAGGACCAGCTTACTTTTTACGGCGCGGTGCGCCGACGGGGTAGTTTGCATACCTGGAGCCGGGCTTTTGGCATCGAAAGTCCGAAAGCGCAGGGGGTAACCGGCGATGATGTCGGCGCCTTGTTCAAGGAGGGGAAATTTTTGGAAATAGCCAGGTATAATGTCGGCGACCTGAAGGCGACCAAGAAATTATACGAATACTGGGATAAATATCTGCGCTTTTAAATTACGAGGACGGATCTCGTAAAATTAAGCGGCGGGTCGAGAGCTGGACATTTATAGATTTGTTTGTTATACTATAAACTATAGAAAAAACCTACATTTTACCCTCAAGTGCAACACTTGGTAAATTAGTTGATAAGGCGTA
>CAYYTW010000005.1:6020-39553 GCA_964474765.1 uncultured Candidatus Saccharibacteria bacterium | reverse complement strand
TCCACGGCGGGGGAGCTTTGCGGACCGAGGTGGGGCTAAGTGCATACCCCCTTTCAGATGAATGCCGCTTCTCCCCGGGCCGATGGCCGAAAATCCCAGCAGGATGCGCCCCAGGAGTTTTGAACTTTTTCCATACAATCCCTCAGGGATTCCGAGGACAGATTACACGATTCCCCCGATTGATCATTGATCTCCCATGGAAGGAGATCGGGAATATTGATATGGATTGCATATAATCGAATTCTTTTCCCATCTTCTTTTCGGATACTCCCCAGATAGATTTTTTGATTATTTTTTGTTTTCATTTTTTTTCTCCTATTTGATCGAACTATATCATGAGTCCCGATTTTTGTCAATCCCTACGGCAACATTCCTGCCAACATTTATGTTTTTTTTACAATTCGCCGGTTTTGAGTTTTTCTCGACGAGAAAAAAATTGTCAGCGGTGTCAGCCGTCGGCCGACGAGAAGCCACAAAAATGGGGGAAATGGCAGGAATGTTGCCCTTGACAAATTGAAAATCACATGATAGGATATTCCCATGATCCCAGAGATCAAAAAAAATTTGCTCCCCCGATCCGGGATCAGTCGGGGGGGCGACTTTTTTTTCGGAAAAAAAGTCAGCGCCTTCGGGGACCTCCGGCGCGAACCTCCGGAAAATAGAGCCCCCCATCCTACCATGATGAGTCAAAAAATGGCGCCGTCAGCTCCCCCTAAAAAAAATCCGGGCTCCGAGCTTCCACTCTCGCCCCGGCCCAATGGGAAAAAAAAATCCGAGAGAAATAGGCGCAGGTGATCGGATGAAATCCATTTTTTCATCCAAAAAAATCCCCCAGCGGACCAGGGCTCTCGGGGTGGCGGAGCCTAGGCTTTCGTCGGGGCCTCTTCTCCCGGGATAAGAATTTTTTGATCAACTTCCCAGGGGAAAGAGTGGATTTTGGAGAGAGTGTTCAAAAATTGAACGCTGTTCAAGAATTGAACACACTCGGGACTTCCTTGATTCTTCTCTCTCCGCTCGTGTTCACTCCATTTTTTTTCGATGAGTGGAATTTGCCCAAAATAGTCTGTATTTTTTTGGGGAATTTACTATTGAGTTGCGGGATTTTTGGGCAGGCCGAAATCTTTTGGTCTCCTCGCGCGTGGAAAATAATGATCCTGATATTGATCCCCGGGATTTTTTCTTCGATGCTATCCGGGGATCCCTGGTCATCATTTTTCGGGGGAGGGATTTTGTCGGGTTTTGAGAACCTCTCAATTATGTTGTGTTTTGCTGGAATTCTCGTCAGTCATTCATCATTTATTCATCATTCATTCATCATTTATTCATCATTGTGTCCTTCCCCCCGGGCCTTTCCCCTACTCGGGGATATCCTGATTTTTGGAGGATTGATTTGCACTATTAATATGTTTCCCGCCCTCCCCCCGGCTCGAAATTGGATTGAATTACACGGCACTTTTCGACTATCAGGATCGATGGGTCATCCTTCCTATTTCGGACAAATGATGATAATTTCTTTGGCATTAATTTTCTCGGGGGGCCTAGGATCGGTCCTGGGGGTCCTGGGGGTCCTGGGGGTCCTGGGGGTCCTGGGGGGCGCGGGCGCCCGCGCCCCACTGGCAGCCGCCGTTTTGATGATTTTGTTTTGTCGTGAAAATTTCAGAGAAATTTGGAAGGACTTACGATAATATGTATTATGTTATGGAATGAAATATCGATTATCGTCGTGGATTTTGGTTCCTTCCTTTTATAGAAGGTTCCCCGCGTCGTCCCCGGGGGGGGCTGGGGGGGGAGGGGGTGGGAGTGGGCCACGTTTTGCACCAATTAAGGGAACCCATCTCTCACAAGGAGGTTCGGTAAGTCTCCACCTCCCATGCCAGGCCGACAGGCAAGTCCGGCCGGATTCGGCGCTCAAAACTGGGGCATTTTTTTCGTCGAGAAGTGGTCTTAAACGGGGTGCTGTCGGATATTTAATCAACCGAAGATCATTGGGTGAATCCGTGAGGCCCACGGGCGGGCCTTTTTATCATTCAAACTCTATTTTTGGATTTTGGCGAGATGTTTCTTTTTCCGGAAATTGAGCATTCTTTCGGAACTGGGAATGAAGTGACAATTTTCGAGGGTATAATTCCCCTTTTTATTAATACGATCAAGGGATGGGGCGATGATTTCACAGGCATGGTCTCTGGCCCACATGGAAATCATATCGGAGTGGGAGAGATGGAATCTGACGCCTTTCCCGCCGTAGTCATGGTATCTTGGATGTTTCGGATTTTCACATCGCTGGCAAGCCTGTTGCCACATGTTGTACCAGGGATATTTGGCATGGAAAGCTTGGGCTCTGAGTTTGGTTGCTTTCGGATTGAGTCTGGCCCTTCTCACGCAGTCCGCCATGAGGCGTTTTTTATTTTTGGCGTAATACGATTTATGGTTGATTTTCACACGTTCGGGATGGGCGTGATTCCATGCTAGGGCTCGTCGTGCCGCTATTTTTCGTTGTTTTCTGGTCACGCGGATATTATAATCCCATATTTTGTTTCTGTCAAGGCCCATGAAGAAAAAAACTATCGTCATTGTTGGAGGGTTGATTCTTTTCGCTATCTATCTCATGGGGCCTCATTCATCCAGTGACCTGATGAGAGTGGAACTAATCAAGGCGGGGTTGAAAGGGTGGCGCGCGCATCCATGGTTTGGGTATGGACCGGGGCAGTACATGGCCGCGTATTTGGAACATAGGACAGCGTACACGATGGCGCTGGTGGGGAATCCCAGGATCGTGCAGGCTTCGGCGCATTGCCTCCCGGTGGAGGTTTTGTGCTGTGGGGGCCTATTCGGGTTTACGGCGTTCCTGGGGGCATTATGGCTCATTTGGAGGGGTTCCAGCGACATATGGGCAAGGGGATTTTATTTGGGGATGGGATTCATCTCGTTATTCTCGCCACTGCATCCGGTTTCATATGCGGCGTTGGCGGTAGTGATTGGCCATGAGTTGACAAAAGAAAAAGAAGGGCGTATACTAAAAGGCAGGATTTTGCCGGGAATCCTGGTGGTAATCGCGGGCCTGTTGTTGGCGACACAGATACCGCAAATCATGGCGTCAAGGCATGGCCGATTGGCGCAGCGATGGATGGATGAGGGCCATCAACCGAGGAAGGCGGCGCTTCACTGGCTGGCGGCCGCGCGGTGGTGGCCGTTCGAGCCGGTGTACGCCGACAGGGCGGCGGCGGTGGTGCAATCGTTCGATGGGATGACGGATTTGGAAGACAAGACCATGGAAGCGGCGTTCAAGAGCGTAAAACTCCATCCCAAGTCGGTGGTCGCGTTGCGCGGCATGATGACTGCGGCGAGGAAAAAACCGGCACGGCTTGAGATCAAGAAGGCATTGGACCGTCTCGATCCGCGAGGGGATGCGTGGTAGACCCGGACTCGAAGCCGCCCGAAGTCCCCACCCCCGGGGCTCCCCCCGAGGCCTCACCCCCCCCCGCCGGGGGTCAATCCATGGACCCCGCGCGACACCAGGAGGTAGATGGAACCAAATCCGAAAAACCGATAGTCTTGACGGCCAGGGGTACGCCGGTCAAATGGACGAAGAACGGCAAACGATGGGGTCGTGTCTGCGGCCAAAGCCAACCGCCTCACAAGGACGGTCCAACGGCCGGTAAAGTCCTGGGCCCCAGGAAAGGCGTCCAGTATTGCAAATCCATGGTCAATGGGTCCGGCCAGGTCTATCCGTCCATGGTGCCCGGACTGAGGCTTTTGTCGTCGCAACAGCGCATCCTCATAAAGTTAATGTGCAAACGCCCGGATGCGCCGATGTCTGAATTGCTGGTGAAGGCGGGATATTCGCCCACTTCTCATCCCGAGAAAACGGTTCAATTCAGGACCGTCATGCAGCGATTGATGGCGATGCGGCCCGACCTCCAGAGATCAAAACTCCTGGACCATCTCGCGGAGGGCTTGAAAGCCAAGCGGCAAATCGTGGTTGGTTCCGGCGGATGCGCCAAATTGAAGGAATCGGCCGACCATTTGACCAGACACAAATTTCTGGAGACCGCGTTGAAATTGAACGGCGACTTGAGCGGGCAGGAAGACTTGTCAAACACGATGCAGGACAAAGTGAGCCTCGCGGTCATTATCATGCGGGAAAGAGAAAAACGCGGGCTGCCGCCCATCATGGACGCGGAGATCGTGGACGAACCGAAAGAAGGAGAAACCAATGCCGACACATGAAGGGACGGGCGACATGCGGAAAGGCGGGTTCTGGGTGCATTACCGGGACCCGTTCAATAGATGCTGCCACGCATTCGTGACCGCCGTGCTCGATGACCGAACGCTCAATCTTCAGATCATTCATAACGGCCCCGAACAATTATCCTGGAGGCCCAAAATGGTTCACGGAGCCGGCAAGGAGCAATGGCATTTCCCGGATCAATGTTCCATGACGAACACGAAAATGCGGGAGAACGAATCGCTGGCGTCAACGGCAAAAGCAACGGCGGCATGAGAAAACGCGACTCCCCTCGGCGGCATGAAATTTCAACGCGCGGCGGGGAATCGAGAGCGCCTGCTTTCCAATCCATGGGACTTTGGGGAGGTAGGACCTTATTCTCGGAAGCCGCGATCATCATCCCGGGAAGGTTGATCGAATTGGAATGCGCCCAAAAACAGCTTTCGGCCGTCCGGGGAGGAAAAGCGTGAAGGAATCCGACCGCAACCCAAAATATCACAGCCGCCGCAGGATGCACGAAGATCGCGAAAGAATGCATGATGCCGTCAGAAAGATGGAGAAATGCTCCGACCGCGACCACAAGGCCCGGTTGCTGAATGAGGCCGTCCATGTGGCGCAAGAGCATGGATACCGGCTCAGGGAATGGATGCGCAAGGAAGGCCGAAAGATCACATGGAAGGATTAATGTCCGCATGATAATTGAATCCATCCGTTTGTTCGGCAGACGGAAAAAACGATATCTTTGTTCCGTCGAGGTCGTGATTTCCGACGGACCGCTGCGATTTTGCTTAAGAGGAATCCGATTGATTGATCTCGGTAAGGGCCCCCCGCACATGGCCATGCCCGCCTGGAAGAAAGAAAGCGACAACGGCCCGATTTTCGAGGATATGTTTTTCCCGATGACTCAACCGTCCAGGGAATTCCTGGAAAGGGACGTGCTTGCCCAATATTACGCCTATGCCACTGGACGGAAACCAGTTAACCGCTGACCCGAAGAAATTGGAACGGGTGGTATCGGCCCTCCAAGATTTAAAGGTCGTCATCGAATCCACGTTCTCCATTCTAAACAAGGATTCCAAGCTCGTCCCGTTGATTTTCAACGTCGTCCAACAAGATTATTGGCCCAAGATAACATCTCGGGATATCGTTCTCAAGGCGCGAAAGATGGGATTCACGACCGTGAGGGTGGCGAGGCTGGTCGCCAAGTGCGCCCTGATGCCGTATCGTAGATGCATCGTCGTTTCGCATGAAGAAGATGCCACCAAGCGCATCCTCGGCAGGGCCGTCGAGATAATAAAGAATTGCGCCGTCGGGCTTGACGCCAAGATCACCGAAACCACCATCACATTCAACAAGACGCAAAGCACTCTCTACATCGGCACCGCCGGTTCCAAAGCATTCGGCCGGGGAGACGACATTACCGATTATCTTTTGAGCGAATTCGCCTGGTGGGAGAAACCGGACCTCATCACCGGCATCGAGGAAGCCTGCGTAAAGGATTCGGAAGGATGCATCGAATCCACGGCCCACGGCTACGGTAATCCTTTCCATACCCTCTGGCTGAGAGCGCAGCGACACGAACAGGGCATGATGCTTCCGGACGGTTCGCCCAGATTTTATACCCCGCATTTCTTCCCTTGGTGGCAAGACCCGACCCTGGAGGTCGATTGCCCGGGCAAGCTCGAATTGGCGGATGACTCCGAAGTAATCCTCCGCCGGGATTTCGGGTTATCAGATCGCAAAATTCTTTGGCGGCGCATGAAACGGGACGCCATGTTTGATCCGCTGCTTTTTCCCCAGGAATATCCCGCCACGGCGGAAGAAAGCTTTTTGTGTTCCGGTTCCATGGTGTTCGACGCTTTCGCCCTCCAGAAACATTACCAATTGGCCACTAGCCCGGTTTGGAAAGGGGAAATCAAGGACAAAGGCGATACTATTGGTCTAGACCCATCCAAGAGAGGTAGATTCACCGTCTGGCGTTCGCCCAAACTGGGCGATAAATTCATCATCACGGCCGACATCGCGGCGGGAGTAGCCGAGGGCTGCTTTTCCGTGGCCGACGTGTTCGACACCGCGAATAATGAACAAGTGGCCCAATGGCACGGACGGTTGGCTCCGGAACTTTTTGGAGACGTTTTATGTCTCATGGGCGCTTATTTCAATTACGCCTTGCTCATCCCCGAGGTCAATAACCACGGTTTGACGACATGCAATCGCATCAGGGACAACGAATACCCGAATCTCTATCGCCGGGGTCGCGCCATCGGCGGCACCGACATGGGCTGGTACACGAGTCCTGGCCGGCAGGGGACGCGCCTCGAGCTCATCAATGCCGCCAGGGAAGCCGTCAGGGATTATGGATTCAAACTCAACAGTCTCCAGTCCATCTCCGAATGCCGCACGTTCGTGACTAAGGAAAACGGTGATATGGACCATCTGCCTGGATGCTTCTCGGATTGCGTCATCACCGCCGGCATAGCCGCCGTCATGATGAAACGGGCGCAATATTCCCCGGAAATCGAGGAATTGGGAATCCGCGCCAGAATCACCGGCAAAGGACGCCATGGGGCCAGGGTCTCAGTGCCGCGGTTCAAGAGCAAATACGCCTAGAGGGGGGGAGTCATGATCGGAACGAATATCATCCTGCCGGAAAGAAGCCTCGCGTCCGTCGAACCATTGCGATGGAAGATGCTAGTGAAACTTCACATCCCAAAATATAAAGGAGCTTTAATCATCCCCGACACGATGAAAAAAGGCGATACTACCAGGGAAGCATCTCATGGGATCATCGTTAAACGCGGTGGGAAGGTGGAGGATTTCGAGGTCGGCGCGGAAGTCGCGCTTGACCCGTCGTTGGACATCAGAAATCCGTGGCGATGTTTTCACGATGGGCAAGACCATTACATGCTGTGCGATCAATCGGACGTGATAGCCATCATCTTCAGAGAGAAAACCAATAAAATCCAAGATCAAGAAGCCGTCGAAGCGAATTGTAACATCGTCAAAGCCGCCGCCGGCATGGCTGACAGGCCGGCCTCAAGTGAAATAAAATGACCAACGAATTATCAAAAGAAGAACCGGAGATGACGCCGGAATCCTCGGCGTCCGTCAAAATATCCCTGGACCGACCGGAAATGGCGCTGCTCCAGGGTGGATTATTCGTCGTGTCCGTCCCGCTGAACGCCAAAGGCGTCAATAAAATCATCGCCCTGGGCATGGTCTACAACGCCCTCGATAGGCTCTGCTCGCTCTACCGTGATACCGATAAGATGAAGGCCGAACATGAAGCGAGGAAACGGAAAGGCGATTTGTCGCTGGTCAAGAAGATAGCCGATATCGGCAACGGCATCAGTAACCTGGTGATGGGCAAATGACTTGACTTGCTTGATTTTCTCTGATAGACTCTGAAAGACGCGCAAGGAGGTTCCCATGCTCGAAAAATACGTCAATGACGCCAAGAAGCATCGGATGGAAGGGCAAGCAATAGCAACCGAGGCCGTAAGTTCCAACGACGGCGCGAAGGTCGCTCCAGCTGATTTCCAGGACGCCGACAAATTCCTGAAAGCCGAATGCGACGATTCCGCGAGCCCCATCGGGGAGAATACCGTCTCCAAGCCGATCTTGAAGAAAGGGACGCCCTCGCCCCAAGGGCCCGGCGTCTAACCGCCGAACGTGGACATCAGGCTGGACCCCCCGTTCGATTTCGGCGCGGCCAACGAAGCGGCCATAGCCAAGATCGAACGCGAGTTATCGTACGGCTCCGTCGTCATGGCCGAAGACCAGCGCTCCATCCTCGAACAGAAATTGAAGAACATGGTCGAACGATGGAAAGATGGAACCGTGGTTTTGATCGACCGCCTTAAAAAATATAACGACATGATGGAGGGAGTGACGGAGGAAATCGACTTTCCCTGGCCCGGAGCATCGTCCGTCACCATGGGCGTGGCCGTCACCCAGGCCAGGACTATAGCCTCGACATTTGACAGGGCATTGTTCTCGGGCGAGACGTGGCTGGCGGCGGAGAATACGGCGGCGGTAGATCCGGCGACCATGCGCAAAACCGAGGATTGCGTTAATTGGTTGGGAGCCCACGAGAACAACATGCTCGAAGTCCTCCGGGACATGCCTATCCCCCTTTTCCGCGACGGCACCGTGGCGGTCATGGGCGAATGGCTTAGGAAAATCGAGAAGGCCGTAGATTATAAAATCTATCAGACTTCCGAGGAATTGACGAAAGATTATCCCAGTGCGGAATCAGCCGGCATCACACCCAAGAAATTTGACGATCTTCTGGCCTATCTGGATAAGACATACAACCCCGACCTCAAGGTCCAATTCTCGTATGATAGCGTGGCCTACGACGCTCCCCTGTTCACGAAGATTCCTCTGGCAAGATTTTGTTTCTTCCCTCTGTCGGCCGAGGAACTATCGGATTGCATCGTCTATGGGCGCCAATATTTCGAGAGCATCGAATCCGCCGAAACCAACATCGAAATAGGGGAATACGACAAGTCTCAAGGCAAAGAGGCCATCGCGTCCGCCAAAGAGATTTATGACGATGATTGGGGCCATGCCCGCGAATCAATTGAAGGGCTCGCGGCATCGGGAGATAACTACAAGAAATTGGAATGTTATCGGCTGGTCCTCAAGATGGACATGGACAAGGATGGCATCCCGGAAAAGTACCTTATCACCTACGAACATCAATCGGGCCGCATCCTGAAGATTCGGAAATATTATCTCAGGAAAAATATTGACTGCGTGGTGCTGTTCAGATTCCTGAAACGGGACGGGAGGATGTTGGGCACGTCGCTTTGTGGCGATGGATACGATCAATTCAAGATGATCGACGATTTTCACCGCCATCGCCAGAACGTCAGAGCCATCACCGATGCGCCCGCTTTCCTCTGCCCAGATAGATTGAAGGATTCCGTCGATTTCGGCTCCCAGGAATACGCGTGGCGTCCGGGAGTAACCATCTACCTGCCGGACGATTTAATGGCCGAAGGCAAAGCGCCCAGGCAGATGATGGTCCAAAATTTGGATCGGACCAACAATTCGATTGACGAGGAAGCCTCCGTCATGCGCTACGTGGAAATGCGCCTCGGGCCCTCACAGGGCATGTCCGGCAAAGAAACCCTCCAGGACCCGCGCCAACCGGCTACCAAGACCATCGCCCTGCTCCGGCAATCCACGTTTAGGATCGACCAGTACATAAACGAATTCAAAAAATCCGTTCCCAATTTGGTCGAGCTTCACAACGCCCTTTATTATCAGTACGGACCCCGGAAAATCAAATACATGGCCCGTCTTCAGGGCAATCCATTCGAAACGGAGATGGCGAATACTTTGCTTGCAACCATCGGCCTCAGCTTCACGTTGAAAATAGGCGAACTCGCCTTGAGCCCGGAATTCAAGATGGAGAAATCCCAAGCTTTGCTGTCGGCCGCCGTGCAATTTCCCTTGGTGGCTCAACTCAATCCCGGAGCGTTAATCGAAGCATGGAATGATTACGTCTACGCGATGCGGCCCATAAGCCCCGAGAGATTCTTGTTGACCCTACCCAAACCCGGCCAGCAGTTGCCGCAATTGATGAGCCAATCACCGCCCGTCACGCCGGACGTGGTAGCCGCGAATCTCCAGAGGATCAAGGAACGAAATGCCGATTAAGATAGATCGGCGTCAAATCCTTGAAAAACAGGCCGAGATCGGACGGCTCAATAAATACGTCGAGGATAATGAGATCATCATCAAGGAAAAAGGAGGCGCGCTCTGGAAGATGCTCGGGCCAAAAATTCAGGCGGCCGCCGAATCCGCCAAGTTGGACGCAATCTCGTTGGTCGCTGCCGGAGAAGATAGGAAAGCCGCGATCGCCGTTGGACATCATCAGGCGTATTCCGCGATGTTCAATCTTGTTGACAAGGTTGGGGTCAACATCGAGGGAGCTCGAGAAAAAATGTCGTTGCTGCGACAAGCCATCAAACGCGCCCAGGGAACAGGCGGCGTGATAGATTGACAAGAGAGATAGACCATGGACCTAAACAAAATGGAAGACCCGTTTGAAGACGCGGATACGGAACAGGGATTGCCGCCCCCGGGCCCCAACCCCGATGTCGCGCCAGCGGCCGATGACGAGATCGCCAAACTCAAGGCCGAAAATAAAACCTTGAAAAATGTCCAAGTGACGGTAATGCCTCATCCACCGGCTGCCGCTCCCCCGCGGGCGATGACACAGGAAGAACTCCAGAAACAGGCCGAGGACTTGGGATTCACGGATCCCAAACAACTCGAATCCATCAGCAAGATCGCGGCGCACGTCGCGGCGCCCGCCTATCAAAAAGCGCTCGTCCTGGAACAGATGCTCAATGTCGAGAGAACGGTCAATGCCGCTAAACGGGCAGCGCAGGCCGACGATCCGCAATTCACGAAACTCGAACCCGCCATCGAGGAATACCTGGCCGACATCCCTCCGGAAGACAAATTGAATCCCGCCAAACTTAAGACGCACATGGAACGGGCGATTTTCTTCGCCAAAGGCAAGATGGGCGTCGCCTCGGTCACGAGACGTTCCGTCCCGCCGGAGCCTACCCCCAAAAGCCAGGAAACCGAATCGGATAAGGGAGCCATCATGACAGGACCGGAAACCTGGACGACCAGGGACGGCAAAGTCTCAATCACCATCGAACCCAAGATATCGGACAAGGTGCGAAAGATGCATCGCCATCCCGACATCCTGGATGCCGTGCAGATCGACTCAGAAGAAGAATGGCGGGGTCCCGTTTTCGCCAAAGACCTCCACAAGGCTGAATGAACGGACGCAAACAGGTTTCGTTTAGGCCATGGTTCCCGACGCCGACCGCCGGAGACGGCAGGATTCGGGCCAATAACGCTAGGTCCGGCAAGAACCAGCCCAACGCCCGGCCGAGCGCAAAACGCAAGGCTGGTTGTAAGAATTGCGGATTCCCGGCGGACCTCGCCAAAAACGTGAATGACGGCGGATCATTTGACGGTGATGGGGCGGGGGGGGGATTCACCACCCATTCCTCCGATTCAAACGTGAAGGAACAAGAATACAGAAAAGGCGGCGGCTGCCCTTTCTGTTTCTCGAGGAATTTCGCGAACGAGAGACAGCCCCGCAAATAGCGCTTGACAACGGCGCGAGAATCCTGTTAGACTTGTCAATAGACCGCAAGGGCAGTACCCACCTAGAGCCGCATATCCCAAAGCATCCTTGTCATAAGGAGAGTATCACATGAAGATCATTCGTGGGCCTTCCGCTTTGGAGAATTTCGCCATCGACGGGGCCGGCTCAGACATCGTAGATGGTGCGCTCATGACGTTCGGCATTACTGGAGAAGACAACTACGGTTGCGCCATCATTTCCGGCGCCGCCGCGGCCGACGCCATCGGCGTCAAAGAAGGAATTCACGACTTTTCGGCGGTCGGAGATTCCGTCACCGGCGGCACCGCTTGGGTATACGGCGCGGTCAATCTCTTGCTGCCGGGAGCCATCCTCGGCGCGGAATATGATCTGACCGATGCGGGCGCAGCCATCGCCTCGATGCAGTCTACGACATCGGTGCGCATCGCTTCGTCCGAGAATTCCATCGACCATTTCTGGTTTTACGTCAACGCCGGGACCGGAATTGGTCAATTGGTCTACGTCACCGGGAACGACGACACGGACTACACGCTCAAGGGCGCTCCCTCCACGGCCCTGGTCGCGGCGGATTCCACGCTGACCAAGATACTGACCTTGGGATGCAATCTCCACGTCCTGTCTTCCAGCCGGGCGAAGCTCATCAGCACGGCGGCGGCGGGCACGGCCAGACTCAACACCCTGTTCGCGGAGATGAAGTACCAGGGCTCGGCGGATTGGGTCAGACTCAACCCGGTCAATCATCATGATCTCCAACTCAACGGCAAGGCTCCGGTCTTCAGGAATGGGCTCGTCGCGGTTGATAGCTTCTTCGCGCCGATTGATTAATAAGCGGTTTTTCGGGCGATGGACGTGCCTCAAGAGACGTATAGGACGAGAGAATGCAGCGAATAGGAGGGTGACATGATTCTCACCCAAGCCAATTGGCCGAGCGTCGTTCAGCGCGACCTGTCGGAAGTATACGTCGAGCAGTACCGGGATTTCGATTCTCTGCTGCCCATGCTGTTCCGAAACGTGAAGGCCAGTCAGGGCACGGAATACGACCTGGGCGCGGGCGACATCGGCGCGGTCCCGGAGTTCACGGGTCAGATATCCTTCGATGAATCGAAGGAAGACTACAAGAAAGGCATCAGCGAGACGGAGTACGCTTTGGGCATTAAAGTTCAAAGAAAACTCCTGCGAAACGACCTCTACGATGTGGTCAGGACCCAGGTCGGTCTTCTCGCGCAGGCATTCCGCCAGAAAAAGGAGAGCATCGGAGCCTCCGCCTTCAACAATGCCTTCAATACGACCCACACCGTAGGCGACGCCTTGGCGCTTTGCTCCACGGCGCATACATCGAACGTGGGCGGCGCGAACCAAAGCAACTCGGGCACCTCGGCATTCTCGGCTGCCAACGTCGAGGCCACGCGCATTCTTATGGTCAAGTTCAAGACTAATCGCGACAACATCAGGACCGCCGCGCCGGACATGCTTCTGGTGCCCACGGACCTGCACGAGAAAGCATGGGAAATCCTAAATAGTTACGGCAAGCCGGACACCGCGCTGAACAACAGGAATTTCCACGTCGGCCGCTGGAAGTTGGCCGTATGGGATAACTTCCTGACCGACTCGAATAACTGGTTTATGCTCGACTCGCGCCTCATGAAACGGATACTTAAATACCGCGAATGGGAACCAGTGAGTTTCTTTAAGACGGGCGAATTCGACACCATAACCCAGAAATTCGCCGGGTACATGTCGAACGCGATATCAACCGTCGAGTGGCGATTCGTATACGGGCATAACGTCACCTAAGACGGCATGGCGTCCTCCCCTAGTCCTATGGATGAGCATGGGGCTAGGGGAGGAAGTTTCAAGAAGGCGTGCTAGAGCCGCATATTCAAGGAGAAACTATGCCAAGAGGAAGGCCGCCGAAGTACATCATGACCGTGCCGGAGAGAAAAGCCCTGTCGGAAAAAATCCAACAGGAAACCGACTTCAGAGATGCCGTGGAACGCGACGATCTGCCTCCAGGCGTCACGGGCCCCATAGGCGACATGGGCGGCATCAAGACGCTCAAGACCGGAACTATCGACAAAAATATTGCCCATCTGAAGAAAGTCCTGGCGGAAGGGACTCCCGAACGGATTTCGGGAGAGGAACGGAGAAACGCCGAAACCAAGCGCAGGGAGCTTGCGGAAAGATTGCGTGATAAGCTCCTGACGCACAAGGAGATGGATTTAATGCCCAGGGACGGTTACGCATATCATCGCGCGGTGCGCAAGTCCACGGCTCAAGAAGTCGGCAACGAACAGACTCGGAGCGAAATGCAAGAATATCGCCGTCTCAGCGCGCTTCTCGACCCGGACAATCCGGAGACCCAGAGCATCGAAGCTCTCAGGCGGGATACCTAGGAGGGTAGAATGAAGAAAACCGCAGCATTTCTGGGCCTGATTCTGGCCCTTGCCGTCATCATCGCCGGATTCCAAGGCGACTTGTTCGCCAGATTGACTGGAACCGACCCCGGCACCGACGTTTGGTGCGCGGGCGTCAGCGGGGCCGAAGCATGCGTGGATTCGTCCGGGAACATCGTCCCTACGACGACCAATGACACGACCCTGGGTTCTTCGTCCTTTTATTGGGCCAGCGCGTACTTCTACGATCTGCTCCTGGCCGACGATTTGACGGTAGCCGACGACGTGACCATCACCGACGACGTGAGCGTCGGCGGTGACTTAACCGTGACCACCAAGATGATCGCCCCGCATCCAGCTATTCAAGTTCTCGGCACCGGCTCCACCGGCGACGCGGGCGGGTCTTCGAATATCGTTACCGCCGACGCTTGTGGCGGGGTGAAGCGTATCCAGACCTATAATCTGGCCAGCAATCCGCTCGTCGGCGACACGAACAATACATTCACCAGCGGCTCGACGGCGGGTTGCGTCATGGATGTCCTGAACATTGGCACGCAGAATATCAAGCTCTCCGCCAATGCCAAATTCTCGACGGCAACCGACACGGACCTGCTCCTGACCTCCAGCGATACCGTCAGGACATATACCGACGGTTCCGTTTGGTATCAGATGGGCACGGTCGTTGTCGCTCAGTAAGGAGAACGCCATGCGGAGACTCTTGCCGGTCTTGGGATTGCTATTTATCCTGCCGTTCACGGCATCCGCCGAGGGCGCTTCCAAAAGAAGCCCACAAGCCGTTTATATTGACGAAGGGGACGCCATTATCCCTTTCGCCGTGACCTGCGCGTCCCTCTCCTGGACCCAGATTTTGTCTTCGGATACCATCAGCAGATCGGTGCTTTATGTCGCCGTCTCGACCAATTCGACGACCATCTGTATCTCTACAATAAGCGCTTCGGGATACGCCTGCACCGATGACACTCCAGGCATGGACCTCGTTCCGGGCGCGTCATTGGCGGATTATACGTCCATCTCCTGGTACTGCCGGGCAAGACAGGCCGCGGGGGCGGCCGACACCAGAGGCAAGATCAAAGGCCGTCGCAGCCGCGACCGTGGCGATTACGGAGCGGTGAGATGAACGGCATCCTGGCGATCCTGCTCGCGGCGACATTAGCCGGCGCGGTGGATTTGCGCCCTTCTCTCAGTCAGACAAGTTCACTTTCCGTGACGGGAAATTCAGTAACCGGCGGTTCATGCACCGCATCTTCCTTCTGGGGCGATGGGTCTAACCTGACGGGCACCCCTTGGTCTCGCGCCAACGCTAATCTCTATCCGACGACCGCCGGCGACTCTGCGCAGGTCAGCACGTTCACGGTGACGGGCAACGCCTTCAGCGTAGGGAGCAGCACGCTCACCGTCCAAAATGGCAGGGTGGGTATCGGGCTCACCAACCCGGTCAGCAAGCTCGATGTCCAGGATGATTGGGCAATGTCTCAGAACGGATTTAAAATTGCTTCGTCTTCCACAGGATTCAACGCTTTTTTCGGCAATGGATCGGCGGCGTCAAACATCGTCGGCACTGGTTCGGAGGGCCAGTCCAACACGTTCCTCGGATATAACGCGGGCAATGCTCACACCACGGGGAACTCGAATACTTTCGTGGGAAGCCTTGCGGGCCGTAACGCCGCTGGCGCAAGCACCCAAAACACGCTGATAGGGGCATCTGCCGGCAGCTCGATCACAACGGGCGACGCAAACACGTGTGTCGGCGAAAACGCATGCGGCACCCAGACCACTTCAGACAACACCACGGCTGTAGGATATCGCTCCGGCATTGCTATGACAGGGGCATCAAACTCTCTGATCGGAGCTTATTCAGGATATGCTCTGACAAGTGGAACGGGTAATTCTCTCCTGGGCTACAACACAGGCGCCGGCATCAAAGCGGGGTCTTCTAACGTCGTGGTAGGTCAGTCCGCTGGCGGTATAAACAACTTTACCGACGGAAGCAATAACACCGTGCTTGGGTTCAATGCCGGAATAGACATGAGTGGGTCGGGCAATATCCTCATTGGATTCAAGGCCGGATACTCTCTCGGGGGCTCAAGCAACACGCTAGTTATTGACAACAGTGACACTACCGCGCCGCTAATCTGGGGCGATTTTTCGTCAAACTCTGTTATGCTAGGTTCAACCCTGACGGTGACGGGCAACGCCTTCAGCGTGGGGAGCTCGAGCTTCTCGGTGTCGAACGGACATGCTTTCTTCGGAAGCTATACCAAAGCTCAGATTAATGCCTTAACTCCAACGGCGGTGGGCGGCATGATTTTTTGTTCTAATTGCGCGACTTCCGGCGATATTTGCGTCTCTACTGCAGCCACTTTATCCTCGTACCGAAGAATAGGCACGGCGGCGGGGTGCGGGACGAACGAATGACTATTCTTCAGTTTTCCCGGATGCTGACGGAAGGTGTCGGATGGACGGTCACGAGCGTGGGCGCGGCATTACTGGCGGCGTTGATCATTTGCCGGTTGCGGCATAAGAGCCAATATTGATGTGGCCCTGGCAACGCTATGACGATAAAGCGGAGGAAATCGCGGCGGCCGATCTTACGGCCCGCCTCCTGGTGCTGGGAGAAGTGCGCCAGCCGTGCGATCGGCGGTATCTTGTCCTCGATGAAGGCAGACTCAAAAATCTTGTCGAGGGATACTTCTGGCCCATCACGGCGCAGCTCAAGCCGGACTTCCCCGACTGTGATGACGCCGTGCGCCTATGCGTAGCGGATGTCATCCGGGCATCTATCGCGCATGGATTCAGATTCGCGCCGGCATGGGGCCTCGTCACCGTATGGACGGAATCGGCCAAGCGGCATCAACTCTGCTTCTACCTGTGCCGTGGATTCGAGGCCCCGAAATACTACGATCCAACCGGCAAGGGTTGGCTTGCTGTCTTGCCGGGGGAGTGGCCGGAATTCGAGATATGATTTTGCCTGATGGAACAAACGAATGACCATCCTTCAATTTTTTAAGATGCTGGCCGAGGGGATAGGATGGATAACAATCGGATTGTCCGTCATGTTGTTTCTGATAATGGTTTCGACTCCAATAGTATTTGGCAAGGTCAAAGGAGGGGGACATGGCCGTTAGCAAGAAAGCCATGCGGCATTCTGATGTTCTTGGCGCTGGAACCAGGAAAAGAAAGCATCTGAGCCCGGACGACAAATTTGACACCGTCATGGCGGAATGGGGACGCGGCACTCTTCATTCCGGAAGCGGAGAGATCGTGAGAACCCAATCGCAGGCGTTGGCGATTGCATATTCCGAGATGCGAAAAAGAAGAGCGGAGGAAGCCAGGAGACGCAGAAATGGTCCGGGGAGTTAAAAGCGTAATGCTTTCATTATTCTTGGGCATCATCCCCCAAGCGCAAGCCGCGACCCTGTCCGGAATCCAGACTCGTTGCCGGGTTGACATCAAGGATACCGGGGCCTCCAGACAGCGATTCTCCGACGCGCAACTTGCCGCTTTCATCAACGAGAGCCAGGATGACATCGCTCAAGACCTTTGGCCTATCCGCAAATCATTCGTGTTCGAGCTGGTAGCGGGCACGACCTATTATTCCATGCCTTCCGATTGGCTTCATACCACCAGGACGACCAGGGACCACCAGGCAATCGAAGAAAAATCGCTGGCCTCGCTGGACAAAAATAGCGCATGGCAGAGCGTGGGGGGGCTTCCCACGGTTTATTTCGTCTCGTTCTCATCCAGGACGAAAGTCGGATTCTATCCTTTTCCAGATACCGTTTCCTCGACCGGGACGATTCGAATGGAATATATCGCCAAAGCCACATATCTCGCGGGGTCCACGGATGAACCGTTTGGCGGGGTCTCGGAACTTCAGCCTTACGCGGACCTGTTGGTGCATTATTGCGCCTACCGAGCCGCCATGATCTATGGGCAACAAGATTTGGCGGCGGTTTATCTCAACGCTTATCAAGCGGGACTGAAGACCATGCAGAAAGAAATCAATACTCGGCCGTCTTATAATCCGCCCATCACCCCGGCGACAAGATAGGATGATGTGGCCCACGCATTCCTTGTCGTTTTTCTCGGGTTGAACGCTCTCGCGTCAGCGGAAGAAAGAGCATTCGCTCTCCCCCTGTTCACTGAAGGGCTGCATACCCGGTATTCGGCCAATGCCATCCCGGACACGGCCCTTTCCGAGGCCCTGAACGTCGTCCAGGACGAGGACTTCCCCGGAATCGTCGTGAGGCGTCGAGGCAGGGCAAAATACAACCCCACGGCATTGGATGACGCCAAGGCCATCCGTGGGGCATGGAGTTACGACGCTCCTGACGGCACCAGATACCAGATCGTCCTGTCATCCAACACGTTCTTCAAGACTTCCGGCAACGGCGCGTTCACCAAGATAGAATCAAGCACCATGTCCCTAATCCAACCCATGGATTGCACCATGTCCCTGGGGAAGATTTTCTGCGTCAATGGAGTTGACGCCCTTTGGACCTATGACGGCGCCAGCACTCGGGCGTATGGTTCGGCGCCCATGGGTACTTTGATTGATAGTTTCCGCAATAGAATCATTCTCGCGGCTCCAGCGGGGGCGAGGTCCTATTTATATCTCTCTGGCGAACTCGACGGGTCCGATTATACCGTCAAGTCCCTTTCCACTTCGCCTGCCATCATAGCGGTCGGCGGCGTCAACGACGGAGGAAAGATCACCTGCCTCATGGGCGTCTATCAAGACGCGCTGATCATCGGCAAGATCGATTCGCTCTGGGGACTCTATGGATTCGGCGCGTTGGATTTTTCGCTCAGGGAACTTTCCAGGGAAGTCGGCTGCATTGACGATAAAACGGTCAAGGAAAAGAACAACTGCCTTTATTGGCTTTCCAGTCGCGGGATGGAAAAATACTGCGGCGCGACCATCGAGAGGATATCCGATCCCATTCGAGACAAGATCGACGTGATTATCGCCAACACGGGCAATCTAAGAAGTTACACGGACACTCTAGAGACGGATTTCGCGGCTGGAACATTGACCGGGGCCGGGCTTGGAGCCCCGATGTCAACTTCGCTCTCGGCGGGTAACGTGGTCCCAAGCACCTGGGGATTCGTGGATACTTCCACCCAGGATTTCGCGCGGGGCACGTTCTCTCAAACGACATTCTATAATCAACTGAACGAAATCCGCCTTCTGGCTTCCACTACGAAAGCGTTCCTGCTCGATGATTTCGAGGATGGCGATTACACGACCAATCCGACTTGGACCGCCGGCGATGCTTGTTGGGCCGTGGGCGCCGGCGGGGTCTCCGGCAAGACCGGAAAAATGGCCTGTCGCATCGAGGCCGGGACGTGCCTTACGGAGCCTTCCGAATCGAACGCTCTTTATGTCGCCAGCGGGGCCGTTCCAGCAGGCAGATGGGGCGTCAAGTTCTACATGCTCGGCACCGGGACGGCCAACAAGCAATGGCGATTCAAATTCATCCATAACGAGAGCAATGGCGATGGATACGCTTTCGAGGCCCCTACTCTATCTTCCATCCGGCTCATTAAAAAGATTTCCGGTTCCGACACGGAACTTGCCTCAGCCGCATATGACATGACCGTCCAGGGTTCCACGCATACTTTCATCGTGACTCGAAGCACGGCCGGTGAATTCGCGGTCTTCAGCGAATTCACCAATACCACCGTTTTAACGGCCGTCGATAATGCGCTCTGGCCGTCGGCATTCAGCACATTGGTCGCCACCCAACTTTCCCCCTCCGGTTGCGCGGGCCCGCGCGTCGGCGTTGATTCCGTGACTTATTCCGGTTATGCCGAGGGCGGGGTCTATTTTTCACAGACGTTTGATACTGGTTTCAGCACTCCGGTCGCCTCGGTATTGACCATTTCTTCATCCGTGCCGACCAGCGGTGGGCTCTCATTCCAGACGCGCTATTCCGCCAATGGGACTTCGGCTTGGTCGGCTTGGTCGGCAGTCACGAATGAGAATCAACCCGCGATCAAGATGCGCTATTGGCAATACATGAGCAGTTTCACCACGAGCATCGCCACGCAAACCCCGGTCATAACCGACGTTTCGCTTGTAGCGAGAACTACCGGCTATTTTATTTCTCAATGCCGCAATCCTTCCACCGCCATCACGGGTTGGGAATTGTTCCAATGCAATTCAGCGGCGAACGGCGGATCGCTTACGTATTATATTTCCACCGGCGCGACTTGTGACATGGTGACTCGCTCGACGTTCCCCTGGGTCGAGCAAGGCAACAACATGGAAATATCGGTCGCCACGGGAGCCTATGTCGCTTATCGCGTCCTGTTCGATCTCGAGCTCGGCACGGATGCTCCCACGCTCCTGGATTGCACCATCAATTGGTCCGAAGGCGCGTCAAGGCCGCCGCTCGCGGGTTCGGTCTACAAGGACCGTTATTACCTGGGATATACTTCCAGCACGACCAAAGGCGCCGTCAATGACCATCTTCTTGTCCTTGATAAAAACGATAAATGGACTTTGTTCGACAATAGCCCGTGTTATTCCTTGAATGTCTACGACAGGAAACTTTATTGCGGCGACTCGAACGATACCGGCAGATTGTGGCGTCTCGATATCGGCAATGACGACGATGGGACGGCTTATATCGCGCGTGTCAAGACCCGGGCTTATAGTTTGGGTTTCCCGGAGGCCAGGAAGATATACAACAAACTTTATTTGGAATTCGACCCCTCGGACGACGCGGTTTCCGCGTCAACCGTCGCCATATCCTATCTGCTCGATAGCGGCACGACGACATTCCCCCTGGGTTCGATTTGGCTCTATGACGATCCGGGGCATATCCCTCTCGGAGATTTCCCGTTCCCATTAAACAATCCCGTATCATCCAGATATTTGCAGATTCAATTCGATTCGACCACGCCCTGGCCGTGGAAACTGTTCGGCGGGAAACTCTATTATGACATGCTAAGACGGGAATAGTGAAAACCTCATGAAAAGAGGTTATAATTAAGGAGGAAATAATATGCCGATACAGCTGGAGAACATGGGCGGATTCAATTTCCCTGATATCGGGAGAACCGATCTTTCGGGGCTCAATCTGAACCCCAACTACCAGAATATGATGGAGATATTGAAACGCTCCGGTCAGGCTCCGGGATTGGCGCAGGCCCTCGGGCCCTCAATGGAAGCCTTGCTTTCCCCCGCCGGCCAGGCCGCGTCTCCCTATGCGGCCGCTATCCAACGCCAGACCGAACAGAACGTGGCCCAGGCCCAGACCGGGGCCATGAAACGGGGGATCACGGGGTCGTCCATCGAGGCGACGGCCATGAACCAGGCTCAAGAGTCGGGGCAGATCGCGCTTGCCCAACTCTACGGTCAGACGGCGAATCAACTTTCCGAGATGATCTATCGCGCCGCGTCCGGCGACCTTCAGAATAATCGTGAACTTCTCTATGTCTTGGCTCAGGCCATGGGCCAGGAGATCACGTCCGAGAGGGATATGCGGATGTTTCAAGAGGCTTTGAGATCTTCCATTGACCAAGCGAACCAATTCGCCGCGACCCGCAAAAGAACCGCATGGGGTGGCGCCGCCGGCGCCGGCATGGGGGCCCTCATCGGCGGCTTTGTTCCCGGCGGCGGCCTCTTGGCCGCCGGGCTTGGAGCCAGCGTCGGCGGCTCGCTAGGCAGCGCGGCGGGTTCATAAAGGGAAGATTATGCCTGAATTTATCGGTCGTCCACGGTTCTTCGAGGGTCTTTGGGGCAAGGCTATTGACCTCGCGGCGCAACAGGCTAATCCATTCGTGGAAGCCGTTGATAAGGGCCTGGCCGGTCTTGAACAAGGTTTGTCCCTTCTCGCCAAGAACGCCCTGGAAAGGGAACTGACCGAACGTCAAGCAGCGGCCGGAGCCGCGAAGATGGAAAAGAAACAGGCATTCGAGAGAGAACAGCAAGAGCACCTATTTCGACAGAGAGCCGGTTCCGAGGTCTCCAGATTGATAGGGAGAGGTTTCGTCCCTACGCCGATGGAGCGGGGATTCAAAGAAGTCGGCCCGCGACCCGTTTTCGAGTCCGGCGCCAGGCCCAAGACGCCAATCGAAATGGCCCAGGAACCGGGGACCATCCCCGATATTTTGAGGGGGCGGCCCTCTCAAATGACCTTGACGCGCGGCGAACCTCCATCATATACGCCCGCATGGGTCGCGCCGGAAGGCGCGATCACGACGCATGAACTTCAGCGCATGCAGGGTCTTATACCGATCGGCGAGAACCTGGCATTGACGCCGCCGATGCCCGGCGCGAAAACAGCGGCGAGATTCGATGAATGGGTCAAGAAATTCAATTTCAGAATGGGAGCATCAGGGCTTAATCCGAAAGATGTTTTAGCCGGGCAGGCCGCCATGCGCGAATATCTGGATATTCGTCCGAAGCCCGATATTTCCGAAGATGACTTCCTGGAGATGCAGACCCGATTCGTGCAGGCCGCGAAAGCGGATAGATTGGGTCAGCGAGCATTGAAGAAAAGCAGGGAAGCTCTAATCGCGGAATCCCAAGCGAAACAAGCGACAGCGGCGACGCAAAGAACGGCGCAGGCGGCGGCTCCCGCCGGGCAATCAATCAATATCGACGCGATAGCGCGCGCCCGGGCGGAATTGGCGAGACGCAAAAAAGAAGGGCGCTGATGCCCCTGAAGCCGATTGAAACTCTCTCGACAAAAGACCTGGAACTTCTGAGCCGGGGGGATATCGAAGGGCTATCTATCGAAGCTCTTGAATCCATCATCGGATCGGAACGAATACCCGTGAAGCCGCCTGATTGGGCCGGCGAATCGGCCTATCCCAAGGTCCCCGCCAGGGAAATTCCCGCCGCGCCGCCGATGGAACGCGGGATAGAAGGCGAGCCCATTTTCAAGCCGGACACCACGCCCGAGAAAGCTCCCTGGAGGCCCGTGATAGAAGCCGGCAAGCAGGGCCTTCGAGAAATCAAGGAGCATGTCATTTCCCCGCTCGATGTCAGGGCAGGCGAGATCCTCGCTCCCTTGAGAGGTCCCGCCGGGCCCATATTGGCCAAAGAATTATTGAAGGAGGGTGTCCAACGGATAGAAGAAAGAATACCGGGGATGGCCGCGCCGATAGTAGGGCGCTACATGAAGGATGTCATGGCCGGCGAGATTCAAATGGGCGCTGAAGCCGCCGGGATTCTTAGGGGCGCTGGATTCGAGAACTTCGGCGCCGCTATGCATAGAATCGCTTCCGACACCGCGCAAACTTTGAGGCCGCCTGATCCGGGATTCTTGGATACTTTGGCGGAAAACTTCGGTTCTCAAGTGGTCTTTTTCGGTCTTGGCGGCCTTACAACGGGAGTAGCCAATCTGGCGTTTACCTCCCATAGGATAGCGCAGGCATTCGGGATAGGGGCCATGACCGTTGCCGAGTCTTTGGTAGAAGCCGGGGGGGTCGAAAATGACTTGCTTTCGCAGGGAGCCGCCCCGCGAAAAGCGCGCGCGGAAGCGTCAAAAATCTTCCTTGCCAATTTACCCCTGAACACCATCACGACTAAACTGGGCTTCTTCGGCAAAGGCGCCGACATCCTGAAAAGAGGTCTGGCCGGAATGGCCGCCGAGGTCCCCCAAGAAGTTACCCAGACCATCCTGAGCGAACTTTTCGGGGGGAGAGTGCCTTCCAAGGAAGCCCTGGGCACCACGGCGGCCTCAGCGGCCATTCTAGGCGGCCTGGGAGGCGCCGGAGCGGGCGTAGCCACCAGAGTTGCCGTCTCTGAGGCGGAGAAGGCCGGAACCGCCGCAATCGCTCCCGAAGCTTGGCAGAGAGGCCAGGAGGCTCTACAAGCGGAATATGCCGGGATGGCAGCGGAACAAGGCGCTAGAGGCGGATTCATACCGCCTGTCCAGGTCCCCCCTAGGGTAATATCCACCCCACAGACCGCTCGAATGGAACTTCCTCTAGCCCCGGAGGCCATCCCCGGAGAGGTTGCGCCAGTGGAGCTTCATCCCATCCCGGAGGGCGTTCAACTACCCCTTGCGGCCTCTCCAAAAGCCCCACAATTGCCTCAGGAGGCCCCCAAACTTCCTGAGCTGGCCCCTCCTCCCCCCCCACCCCCGCTGCCCGTCGCGCCTGGGAAAGCGCCTAAACGCAAACCGATCTGGCCTGGCGCGGAAGAATCCCCGATGCCTTCCACGGTTCCCATTGAAAAGACGCCGGAGAAACCCATCGAAATCGTTCCCATCAAGGAACCCGAAAAGCCTCCCGAGGTTCCTACTCCTCTACTAGAGGGCCGGCCTCCCATCGCCAAAGAGACCCTTCCAAAACCCAAATACAGGGAAACCAACCCCCAAACAATCCTGCCGACCATGAGGCCGGTAAGCTCTACTCTGCCCATTCTTCAGCAAGCCCTGGTAAAAGACGGCAAGGCTACCATCACCGATTTGGAGTCTGTTTATATCGCCAAGACCGCGCTTCCCGACGGGTCCTACAAATTCGTCGGCAAGGACATGGTGAAAACAGAAAACACGATTGATGACCATCCCGTCACGCCGGACCCCAACGACAAGGCATGGTCCGCGCCCATTGAATTGGACCGTGAAGAACTTATATTGAACTTGGAAAGAGCGCAGGCGGCGGTATCGAAGGACGTGACGCGCTTGGTTCTTTCGGGCCCATTCTTGGAGATGGGCAAAGACGGCATATTGACGATAACCGCGACCGACGGCAGACGAATGCCCGTCCAAAAGATGCGGACCGGATACAAGGGCGAACCATTCTCGTTCGTCATGGGGTCCTCGGCTAAGGCAATCAAGGCCATCCAATCCATGAAAGGCCCCATCGTCCTGAAAACGATGCCTGAAACGAAACAAGAAGGCGAAGCCGTTCTTCCCGGCAAATCCATGTTCTCTCAGAAAGACGGCGCGACGGTATTCATGTCCTGGAACGTCCCGGGCGATTTCCCGGACTATCGACGAATCATGCCGACGAATCTGGACAAGCAATTCATCTTCGACACGAAAGAATTATTGGCCGCGCTGAAAGAGATGGCGCCGTATGTCAAAGCCAACTCAAAACGCTTCGCTGGCAGTCCGATTTCTTTGGCTCACAAAAAAGGCATCATCGAGATATCGACGGCTGGGAAAGCCCCCAAAACGGTCTCGGTGAAAGTCGAGGCTAGAACTATCAATGGAAGGACCGCGGAGACGGGTTCCATCGTCATGCCGTGGGAGGGCGATGAAGGTTTCCTGACATATGAATTTGACTATTTTCATGACGCGGTCAAGATGAACCGGGGCCCCAAAACGTATCTTTCCATGTCAACAAGGCTCAGCCCTACTCATATCTCGGGGGAGGACATCGCTTTCGGCCGGATCGAACCCTCCAAACCGGCCAAGAAAGAGAGACCGGACCGGGCGGCGGCCTTGATCTCGCCGGAAGCCCCGAGATTGGGCCCCTGGCGCGTGAACCCGCCATCGGGGCATCCGGCCGCGAAGCTCCCATTTTATGACAGGACGGCCGATCTCAAGGTTGGGGCCGCCATCACCGCGAATGTCGATATCCCCAAGATAGGAAACAAGCCGGGCGTTTCTTCCGGCATGAAGGGCGCAGTGACGGGCATAGATTACGAGACCAACACGATCCTCGCGGATTTCGGGGATGGAACCATCCAGGTTTTCCCGGAGGACATCGACGAACTCGGCGGGGCGCTGATCCAATCAGAAAAAAAGATTGACATCTCCGCCTTCAACATCCCCGCCGTCGGGCCCATCGCGCATGGTCCGATGGGAACCGCGCGCGGCATGGAAAAATCCACGGAAGAAACGATCACCAAACAGGCATTTATCGACCATCTTGAAAAGGCTTACGATGTTCCCATCCGCGGGAAAGCGACCCATAGATTCAGAAAAGGGAAAATGGGACATTATGAACAGAAAGCCGAAATCGCCAGATTGAAGATTTGGGGCGATCTTGAAGCCGCCATCCATGAGATCGGGCATGCGATTGATTGGCATTTGAGAAAATCCGAAGGTAAAAAATGGAAAATAAATATCTGCGAAATCGCCGGGATTGACCCGGCGAAGGCGTCCGAGGAATTGCGCGCCCTGGATTATGACGACAAACAACGTCGCGCTCATGAAGGATTCGCGGAATACGTGCGCCATCTGACGACTCTCGGCGACGAATCTTTAGTGGCCCCGGCATGGCATTCGGTTTTCACTCAATTCCTAACGCGACATCCCAACCTGCGGGATGATCTCGCCAAAACGAAAAGACTATACGGCATCTGGAAGGACCTGGGGGCCGAAGGCCGCATGGCCGCTCAGGTTGACATGCGCGGCGAACTCAGCGAACGCGCCCTTACCGTGGAACAAAAAGCGGTCAAGGCATGGGAATGGTTCAGGGATTATTGGCTTGACTCCGGCGACATACTCAGACGCATGGAAGTTGATTTAGCCAAAAAAACAGGCGTCGTCCTCGAACCGGATCGAAGTCCCTTCGCTTTATACACTTATTTCGCGCAGAAATCCCGTGGAGTGGCGCATTACATGGTGATGCGGGGAGCCGTCAATTGGAAAGGCGAGATCGTCGGCCCCGGCCTTGCCGAAATTCTTGAACCCATAGAGGCGTCATTCGGCGATGTCGTCCCGGGATTCGCGGCCAAGACTTTTAAATTGTCTCAAAAGATGCGCGTTTTCATACTGTATGCCCTTTCCAGGAGAGCGTTGTCTTTGGGTCAACGCGGCATCAACGCGGGATTCGAGCTTGGCGACACGAATTACGTATTCAGTAAATATGACAATCCCATCTGGCGGAAAACATCCGATGATCTTACGCGGTGGGCCGATATCGGTCTCCAATGGCTCGTGGAGGCCGGCAATCTCTCCCAAGAAGAACATGCCATAGTGCGGGATTTGAATCCGATTTATTTGATGCTCAAACGGGTTTTTATTGATGAGGCTGATAAATTCGCTTCAGGCTCGGGAAGGATGATACAACTTCCGAAAGGCATCAAAGTGATCCGTGGGAGCGGCCGGCCTGTTTATAATCCGATTCAGGCCATGATGGAACAAATGGCTAATATGGTCGCTCTAAGCCAGAAGGCAATGGTTGTTGATTTAATAGCCGAACTTGCCAAGGTCCAAGGCTCGGGGGCATGGATAGTCAAGATACCGCCTCCGTTGGAGGCGCGGACATACAAAATCGAAAGTCTTGCCGGCGCCTTGAAAAAAGAAGGATGGAGTCTCGTCCCGACGGACCCGAACGCGACGCTTGATTTGGATGGTATCGCTACCATTTTTAGCAATGGCACTTTTATCCGTGGACAGCCAAACGTGATAGCGAGATGGAAGAACGGTAAACGCGAATTCTATGAGATTAGGCCGGCATTATATAATGCCCTCATGGAATTGGACATTCCATCTCTCAACGCGGTGACTCGTGTGACGGCTCCGTTCAGCAGATTGGTCAGATTGGGCGCCGTGGAAGTCAACCCCGGATGGGGGTTGATTAGAAATCCGTTCAAGGATGACCAAACTTATCTCATAAACACCAAAGGCAAAACCTCATTCAACGTGTTCGCTCCAGTGACCGGCATGTACAAATTGATGACGGCAAAACCAGGGTCTTTGCCTCAGAGATTCGAGGCCATGGGCGGGAGAATGTCCGGCCAGATTGGTTATGACAGGGGAGCGGTCATGAGCGTCTGGGACCAAATGCTCCTGACAAAATTGCCGTTGGGAAAAGTCTTGCGAGTGCTAAAACATCCCATTGACGCTCTCAGGGATATCAATACCCCATTCGAGGCCGGCCCCAGGATAACCGAACTGGAACGGCGATACGCCTATTATCGTTCCGAAAAGAAAAATTGGTCTGATGATAGTTGCTGGATCGCCGCCGTCAATGACGGCCAAGATGTCTCGGTCAATTTCACCAGAGGGGGTATCTACGGCAGGCAAGTGAATCAGGCCGTTCCCTTTTTCACCGCGGGGATAGGAGGCATCGACAAAGAATTAAGGGTCGCCAGAGAGGCCCCCGTGAAATTTCTCATCAGAGGATTTTCCGTCATTACAATACCGGCTATTTTGTCGTGGGCGGTGAACAAAGACAAGAAATGGTTCAAGAATCTCGCGAGAGAATACAAATACGGCAATTTCTGGATTGAAACAGAATCCGCGATTTTCCGATTGCCCATGGCATTTGAACTGGGAGTGCTTTTTGGCTCGATTCCCATGGCGATCCTCGACGCGGCGGTGGCGGGCGAATATGGCCCCGAACATAAAAAGATAGCTGAAGCCATAGCGGATCGGGCGCTCGCGAATTTGCCGAGCGCGAAACCCGCGATCATCGGCCCGTCATACGACGTGTTGACCAATAAAGATTGGATGGGACGGCCTATCGAGAGCGAAGGGATGCAACATCTTCCTATTGAACAACGGACCCGGGAATACACGCTTGAATTTTCCAAAATAATGAGCCGAATGTTCAATCTCATAGGCCTTAAAATATCTCCCGTCCAAATGGAATATCTGCTTAATGGATATACCGGGGGCCTCTATAAGGGCGCAAGCATATTGCAGAAAGACATACGTGAACCGGCGGATATTCCAATCGTCGGCGGCGTAATCTTACGCGCTCCGGATAAGCCGCAAAAACAGATTGATGATTTCTTTCAAGAGTTAACGCTCTTGAAAGAACAGAAAAACGGCAAGACGATAAAAAAGGCCGATTTGCCAAGACTTCATGGATTGGAAAAGTTCCATGAAAAATATTATCGCCCCTACAAAAAAGGCCTCGAGCAATTGACGAAAGATAAAAAACCCATGAGCGATATCAGGGCGCATCATCGGCGCATGGGCGATAATCTGGAACGCCACGGATTTAAATGATTTTCTCGATTTTGTTCCTGGGGTTAGCATCGCCGGCCGGGGCGCTTTCTCCCGAGCCGCCATTCCATCTCCAACGGCTTTCCACGGATAGGGATATTGGCGCGGTCAATGAGAACTTCCGCAATCTGTCGGACTATCTAAGAAAGATGGCGGCTGATGTGTCGGCGGCGTCGGCCACGGCGACATCGGCGGGCATAGCGGCCGCTGGAATTTCCACCCAAACGGTATGGCTTCTAAACACAAGCGCGGGGTCTACCGGCCAATGCCCCGCCGGCTCGTCCGTGACCGCCACGGTCGGCAATTATCCGCTGGAGTACACGTTCTGGGGGACGTGCTACATTAAGGGAGTGGACAGCGCTGCCGGCACGGTATCGCTCAACGTGCTTCAGAACGGGGCTTACATCGACAATTTCTCGGCGTCGAAATTCATGGTCACGAAATCCTATACCACGAATTCAACCTCCAATATCGCGGGATATGGGCCATGCGGGAGGACATATCGAAGCCAATCCGCCGTGGCTGCCGGTGTCTATCAATGGTGCCTGGCGGTCGTCACTACAAGCGGGGGGGCGGGGACCGACGCTCAGTTCTTTTGCGATTCCAGCTATACGCCCTGTTCGTTGGAAATCAGGGAATTTCGGGGGTCTCTTGCGCCATGATTACTTCTGGTTGGGCGGCTGTTATCATCGCCATTCTAGGTTTCGCGGCGACCGCCGTCGCGGCTTGGCTCAAGCTCAACATCAAGGCTCAGGGGGACAGGCTCGACGCTATTGACAAGGGCCAGGGCGCGCGGCTTGAGGGCCTAGAGAAATCCCTGTCAAAATTAGATACCGATATGAATTCGCGTCTCGGTTCTATACATGAAACCAGTCGCCTGGAGGGGAAGGAAAAGGAAGAACGACTAGCCCGCCTGGAACGCGACTTTGTGTCCCGCGACCAACTCGAACGGTCCCAGGAAGCCTTGATGGCCGCCATCAAGGAAGTCGGGAAATCCGTGGATAATCTCCATGCCGATATCGTACAATTGGTCCAGCGGGTGGCGGTGCTGGAGAGCAAGCGACCATGAGCAATCTTCACCTCGGACTCTGGCCGGTGTTCCGGGACAAGGTGAATGGCGTCATCTTCCACATGGAGGATGACGGCCTGAACACGGACATTTTTTCGGGATTTAGGTCGGCGGAAGAGCAGGAAAAACTCTACGCCCTGGGCCGCACCCTGCGAAATCTTGACGGCATAGACGATGGACACCCGATGGGCCGCATCGTCACCAACGCCAAAGGAGGTCAATCCTGGCACAATTACGGCTTAGCGGCTGATATCGTATTCAAGATGAAAGGCGCGTGGTCTTGGTCGGATAAGCTTCCCTGGGGCATCCTGGGGCAACACGTCCAACGCCTGGGTCTGGAATGGGGCGGTTCGGAGGAATTTCAGAAAAAGGCCGGATTCGCCGACCGGCCGCACGTCCAATTTACTTGCGGCCTGACCATCAACGACGCCCAGGATATCGGCGACATCGCCAAGGTCTGGGCCGAGGTGGAACGTCGGATGATGTCTTATTAAGGAGGGATCGAATGAAGACCCTGCTGCTCGCCTTGTTGTTCGCGCCGTCGCTGATCCTGGCCCAGATGCCGGCCGCCAGGCCGGAATTGGATATTGGCGGCGTGACCGACTTCTTGGGGGATATACTCAAGCAGTCGAAAGGAGCCAGCCTTGTCAGCGGCAAAGGCCAAATCGGAGGGGCTCTCTATCTGCCGGTCTGGACGTTCCATGACATGGACGGCGTGAACTACGTCCATCTCGGCGGCGGGGGCAAGCTGGCCGAGGGGGGCAAATACGCGCCTATCGGCATCGTGGCCTTGAACCTCCCGGCTCTCTCGGCAAGGCTTTGGCGGTTCGCCTGGGCTAACGCGCATGTGACCCGACTCAAGACTCCTGACATCTGGTTCGGGCCTTATGTCGAGCTGCCTTATCTGGCTTCCGGGCCGTGGGTCATTGGCGACAAGATGGGCGCATTGGTCAGCATCGGCCTCGGGAAGAAACCATGAACAAGATCATCGCATTCGCGTTGAAAATATCGGGATTGGGACTTGCCTGGGAAAAAATGGATGGTTTCAAGACCATCTTGGGTTTCGCCGGCAAGATGCTGGCCGGCGCGGGATCCATGCTGGCCGGCGCTAGCGGGCTTGTCCTGGCCGTCTCCGCCTGCAAGGACCTCGCTTGCGTCATCGGCATCGGCCGGGGGTTCTCGACCAATCCGGACGGTATCATGCTTTTGGCGGGCTTTTACGCCTTCTGCTCGGGCCTCCAGGGCCTCGGCGCTTGGCACAAAGTCAAGAAGGAAGCCGCCGCCAAAGGCAGGATCGTGGGCTTGAGCGATGCTTCGGGACCGCCAATTGCCATGCCGTAAAACTACTTAAGCCCAGCCGTAGAAATCCCACTTGCGCCCGGCCGCCAGCCGTGCTACAATTTCTTAGGATTTAAACAATGACCCCGGCAAAAAGAAATCAAATCCTCGACGAACGCGCCCCATTCTCGGATGGCGCGGGCTCTCGCCTCTTTGCCGGGGTCGAGTCCGCGCCATCCTTTAATTTGGACGGCAGGGAAGACGGTCCATACGCGCTTCTCGGCGCTCGCGGATTCGTTTCGGCCCCTGCCGTCCTTCGATTCGCCGAATAAAAATATGCAAACTAAAATCGTGAAATGCGGATGTGATAGGGGGCCGTTCGGGACAGCGGCCGCTTTCTATCAGGATGGAAAACACGGTCCAGGATCATGATGACGCCGAAAATCAAACGCCGCGTGACTTTCACCATGGAAATCGAAATCCACCCGGAAGGCAGGGCAGGAGACTTCGGAGCGATTCTGGCCGCGCTCTGCACGGCCGTGGAAATGGGCCCGCAGAAACTCTGGCGCATGGGATTGGTCAAAATCGAGAATATCGCATGAGAAAACGCATGGAGAAGTCCGATACCTGCCACGGATGTTGTTGGCTCAAGCGGGCCCCGACAACCGGCCATATCTGTATTTGCCCTGATGTCAATACGTTCATAGTCTATCCGCACAGGCCGTCATGCTGGCGATGGGAGAAACTGTGAAAAAGCTCGGGGCATTGTCATCTTGCGTCTGCCGTGGAATCGCGCTCTTTTTCATGATTTATTTTCTGCTGCATTTTGCGGAATGGGCCATGCACGGATTTCGGATCATCAGATAAAGGAGGAATCAAAAGAAGATGAGGAATCAAATAACGATGGTGGATCGGCCGACGTTGACTGCAATGGAAATCAGGGCGCAGGTCAATCTGATCCAGGAGGTTATGAAGGCCGTGATGAAGAAGGACGAACATTACGGCATCATTCCAGGATGTCTGAAACCGAGCCTGTACAAAGCCGGAGCGGAGAAGTTGCTCGTGACGTTCAGAATCGCTCCCGATCCGGTAGTGCTCGACCTGTCCACGCCGGATGAGGCCCGCTTCCGGGTCGCACAGCGGGGATTGAGCATCTTGACGGGCGTGTATCTGGGGTCTGGAATCGGCGAGTGCTCATCAAATGAGGAAAAATTCAGATGGCGAGCCGCTGTCTGCGACGAGGAATTCGCCGAGACGCCGGAAGATCGCCGCCGCGAGAAGTACAAAAAAAACCGCGAGGGCAAAACCTACAAAATCAAGCAAATTCGAACGGTCTCGGCCGATGTCGCAAACACGGTCCTGAAGATGGCCGACAAGCGAGCTTACGTCGCTCTCGCCTTGAAGGCCACGGCGGCCTCCGATATCTTCACGCAGGACATTGAGGATTTGTCGGAAGGCATGACAACGGAAGAACCCGAGGAAAAGTCCTCCATCCCCCTGCCGCAGGAAAAGAAACCGGCGGTAACCTCGCCCGCGACGCCCCCAGCGGAACAGAAAAAGACCGCACCGACCGAGACGGGATTCGTCTCTACTTTTGTGCCCGTTGTCTTGTCCATAAAAGAGGGAAAGACCGGCAACAAATCCTGGACCAAGTTCAGCATCAAGGACCAGGAAGGCATGTGGTTCTCCACGTTCGACGCGAAGTTCGGCAACCTGGCCCAACAGGCCAAAGCGCAGGGTCTTCAAATCAAGATCACCTGGCGCCAGGACGGCGAATACGCCAACATCACGAACCTTGAAGTACTCGGCGACGCCCAGGAGTCCGCCTGACGCCAAGGTCCCCGGCGAAAAGGGGACACAATTTGAGAAATCAGATGAGGATCACGAACGCTTGGCTAAAATCCAAAAACGCCTGCGATGACGCCTGCATATGGGCCGCGCCGAAGCTCGGCGAAAAGGGCTTGCCCCTCGACGAGTGCATTCTCCGGCTGGAGCGTGCGGACTGGCTGTTGTGGTTGCTGTGGCATTCGGCGAGCGTGACTATCCGTCAGCTGGTGTGGCTCACCTGCCAGTGCGGGCGGCTCTCGTTGCGGCATGTGTCAGCCGGCGAGGACCGCCCCAGGCTGGCGTATGAGGCTGCCGAGGCATGGGTGAACAACCCCAATAGCGTAGCCGCCTTGCCGGCTGCGGAGGCAGCTGCGGAGGCAGCTGCGGAGGCAGCTGCGGAGGCAGCTGCGCGGGCCGTATTGGACGCTTCGTGGGCCGCTGCGCGGGCCGCATCGGACGCTTCGTGGGCCGCATCGTGGGCCGCATCGGACGCTTCGTGGGCCGCATCGTGGGCCGCATCGGACGCTTCGCGGGCCGTAGCGGCCGCATCATGGGCCGCATCGTGGGCCGCTTCGGACGCTTCGCGGGCCGCATCGTGGGTCGCATCGGCCGCTTCGCGGGCCGCAGCGTGGGCCGCTTCGTGGGCCGCAGCGTGGGCCGCATCGGACGCTTCGCGGGCCGCTTC
>CAYYTW010000005.1:182-5920 GCA_964474765.1 uncultured Candidatus Saccharibacteria bacterium | reverse complement strand
GAGGACCGCCCCAGGCTGGCGTATGAGGCTGCCGAGGCATGGGTGAACAACCCCACGCGGGACGCAGCGTGGGCCGCGGCGGCAGCGGCTGCCGCATCGGACGCAGCGGCCACATCGGCCACATCGTGGGCCGCAACGGCCGCAGCGTGGGCCGCTTCGGACGCTTCGCGGGCCGCAGCGGCCGCGGCGACCGCAGCGGATGCATCGGCTGCAGCGGCCACATTGGCCGCTTCGCGGGCCACATCGTGGGCCACATCGTGGGCCACATCGCGGGCCGCATCGTGGGCCGCATCGTGGGTCGCATCGTGGGCCGCTTCGGACGCTTCGCGGGCCGCAGCGGCCGCGGCGACCGCAGCGGCCGCGGCGACCGCAGCGGATGCATCGGCTGCAGCGGCCACATTGGCCGCTTCGCGGGCCGCATCGTGGGTCGCATCGGCCGCATCGGCTGCAGCGGCTGCAGCGGCCGCTTCGGACGCTTCGCGGGCCGTAGCGGCGGCAGCGGCTGCAGCGGCCACATCGGCCGCTTCGCGGGCCGCAGCGGCGAAACACGAAAAAATGTGCGACTTTATCCGGGAAGAATTGAAGAAAACCGAATTCAAAGCCCTCGACGACCGCGGACAACAAAGCCGACGATGACAACCGAAATATTCGACATAACCGCACTCAAACAGGAAGGACTATCAGTGGTAGAGATTGCCCGCGCCATGGTGGTGTCCACGCCGGCCGAGGCTTCCAATGCATCGGGATTTCGGAGAACACTCAAAACTTTCGAGAAAAAGGTCAAAGGATTCTTCAAGCCGCATAAACAGCGGATTGACGAGGTTCATGCGGCCTTGTGCGCCGATGAAAAAAGGGTGCTTGCCCCGGCCCTAGAGGGGCTGTCCCTGTTAGACCTCAAGTTAAATGCCTATCAAAACAAGACTCAGCGGGAAGCTATCGAGGAACGCCAAAGACGCGAGGCCGCCGCCCGCAAACTCGCGGAGGACCAGGCCCTTACCCAGGCTCAGGCGGCTCAAGCGGCGGGCGATCACGAGGAAGCCGAGACAATCCTGGACACTCCCGTGGAGGTTCCGGCCATCAAGGCGCCGAAGCCGGAGAAAATAGACGGACTCCATTTTCGGACCGATTATTTCGGGGTGGTGGAAGATCTGAAATCCGTGATAATGGCCGTAGTGGCCGGCAAAGCTCCTTTGATCTTGATCATGGTAGACCCCTCGGCTCTCAAGAAATTCGCCGGGGCCACCAAAGGAGCGGTTCAGGTGCCGGGCATTAGATTCGGTTCCAAGCAAATCCCGGTAAGCAAATGAATAAGATCGCCGATCAGACTCTAGATTTCTGGCTCGCCGAAAACCAGGGCGAAATCGAGCAGGCCCAGGCATTTGCCAGCGACAGTTTGCCGGATGATCCAGGCCCGCTGGCCGAAGTCCTATCTCGAGCTCAGAGCGAATTCGCCAGGATAGGATTTTTACTTTCGGACGCCGAATCCTGGGTTCTGAAGGCCCATGCCGCCGCCACATTGGAATCCAGAGACAAATACGCCGACCTGTCAGCGGATGAAAGACGCATTATGGCGAAGGCCGACCCGATCTATCTCAAAGTAGTCAGATTGAGAGACAATCTGAGGATAATGGTAGATGCTCTGAAAAGCAAAGCATTTGCGGTGATGAATCATCGGAACACGATGATGGGCGGAGGGATGCATTGATGTTTCTCTCAAAAGCCGACTTCGAGGCCATCAGACGAAAAATTGAGAATCGAAAGACCCAACGATTGGAGAAGCGCAAATCCCTCTTTTGGAGCCGGAAAAGCACGAAGAATGACTTTATGGCGGGCCTTGCCGGGAATCCCAGACCATCGGCCAGGAAGACCCGCCGGCGCGTCCTGGGGCATCCTAGACCCCTTGGCGCGAAATCCCAGATTAAAGCCATTAAAATGCGTCTTTTACCTCGGATGGGCGGCGGATTGTGGTCCCGTGCGGTCAGGAAGCGGGATAGGAATAGATGCGTTATGTGCGGGAAAGCCGAGGGCCTCCAGGCCCACCATTGGCTTTTCCGACGATCTCATTCTCTAGCCCTATCAGTGGATATCTGCGGTGGCGTAACATTGTGTTACGGTTGTCATATCGGCAGAATCCACCGGGACGGCGACGGCGACTTTATGCTTCGGCTCGCGGCCAAGATGCAGGCCATCATGGGCGACGGGGAAATCGACCGAATGCGGACGGTGGCGCTCAACCCCCAACCATTAGGATTGGATTGGTGGCGCGAGGCCGAAATCGGATTGAAATACTATTTGGAGAAACCGTGATGATCCAAGAACTGTTGCCTCTCAAAGTAACGGCGAGAGACCTGATTCTGGCCGAGTTAAGACGGCGCGAAAAGCCGCTTGCCGTCCATGAACTGTGCGTGACGGGCGTATCGGAGTGCTCGGCTTCAGCTCGCCTGCGGGAGATGGCAGAAGACGGTCTTGTGATCGGCAAAAAAAGAGAAGGCAAATCCTTCAAGGAGTGGTCTTTGCCGTGAACATCCGCGAACGCAACCTGACCGTCGGCCTCTGGCTCCTGGGCCTGTGGGCCACGGTGGCCACCGTGGCCTGTCTGGGCCTGTCCAGGAATCTCTCCAGGCTCCAGGCCAGCTACGAGACCCTGGGTACGGCCTACGAGGCCCTGGCGTGTTCGATTCCCGGGGGATGCCGATGACCCCGGAACCGATTGGCCTCGAAGGGACGCCGCAGGAATATGTCGAGAAGATGGTAGCCGTGTTCCGGGAGAGGCGGCGCGTTCTACGTGACGATGGAACACTTTGGTTGAATTTGGGTTCGTCTTTCGCTTCTGGTGATATTTCGCCCAGCCCATCTCTCGGCGATGCTCGATCATGTGGCAATGATGGTAAAGCACCTCAAGATTCTCTGGACGATGATCATGCTTGTTCCGGTTCCGATGGTGGACTCCGAGGCGAGATTTATCCCCATTGTGGCCACAACGTTCACATTTGCCAGCCAGTGAAACCATCCGAACGGCAGATTTCGCAGACAAGCCATGATATCGAGATGAAGGATTCCGGAGCATCATCTCCTGACGTTTCGCAGCGCAGAGGAAGCTATTCTAATGCCTGATGCCGACGATTTCTGCGAGGACTGCGACTGCGACCATGGGGAAATAGCCGAAATGGTTCTGGTCTATTCCGGGGTCTCAACCTGGACATGGGTCAAGTGCCCCTGCCCCTGCCACGTGGACAAGATGCGGGAAAAGACCGTCCGAGGCGACGACAAATACAGCGCGGAAAAGGAAGGCACATGATAAACCGAGGCATGATGTCATCGGACACCGGCGAATGGTCTACGCCGCAGGATTTATTCAATAAACTTGACGCCGAATTTGGGCCATTCGACCTCGACCCCTGCGCGACGCTAGAAAACGCCAAATGCGAGAGATTCTTTTGCCTCGGCGACCACTCGCTGGACAAAGAATGGACAGGCCGGGTCTTCATGAGCCCGCCCTATGATCGCCAGATTGCCAGTTGGGTGGAGAAAGCATATCACTCGGCGCGGGATGGAAGCGCGGCTATTGTGGTCTGCCTGCTCCCCGCCAGAACCGATACGGCCTGGTGGCACGATTATTGCATGAAAGGCGAGATACGTTTCTTGCGCGGTCGCTTGAAGTTCGGGGACTCGAAAAACCCCGCACCGTTCCCATCGGCGATTGTGGTTTTCAGGGGGCAATGAAATTGGCCACGCGCGGGGACGGGCGGGCCAGCGAAGCGAAGGGGAAAAAGAAATGAATCAAAAGATTTTTTTTAAATGCGTGCGCAATAATTATGGGAGTTTCCACGACGAGAGTTTCAAATGGCCGGCCAGGGGGATCGTGGAGGTCAAGGACGCTTATAAAAATGGCCCTTGTGGGAAGGGACTGCATCTGGCAGTTACCCTCCAGGCCGCCATCTCTTATGGCGCGTTCCCTTTCAGGATATTAAAAGTCAAACCTCTCTCTCCGATTCTTGGACAAGACGACACCAAGATTCGCGTCGCAAAAGCCAAAGTGATGCGCGAGATTCTGAGCCCGGATTGGACCAGGAAGATTGAGCGCAACATAAAAAAAATCAAGCTGGACGTGGAAGTCATTCCTTGGTTCAAAGGCGCCGATGGGGAAAAAGCGAAACGACTCATCCGTTCCCATCTGAAACTTCTTATTCCATTTGGATTTAAGACCGATTGGGAAATCAAGATTTTAACAACCTGGGCCTCCGCCTTTGCCGCTTGCCCCGCCTCCGTTTCCGCCTGGGCAGCGGCCTGTGACTCCGCCGTCGCCGCCGCCCGGGACTCCGCCCGGGACTCCGCCGTCGCCCGGGACTCCGCATGGGATACCGCCTCCGCCTGGGATGCCGTCTGGGACTCTGCCAAGGACTCCGTCGAGGACTCCGCCGTCTGGGCTCGCGCCAGGGACTCCGTCGCCGGGGCTCTCGCCAAGGACTTCGCCCTCGTCGCCGCCTGGAACCTCGCCCTCGCCGCCGCCTGGGACTCTGCCCTCGCCGCCGCCTGGGACTCCGCCACTTGGGACCTTTTGGAAGAAAAAAACCCATTCAAACCCCTATGGGAATGTTGGAAAATTGGGGCATGGCCTATAGGCTTCGTCGGAAAGAAATTCCTGATTTATACAGCCTCGCAAAGGGGAAGATGATGCATGACTACTGAGCCCAAGAAGCGCGAAGAAAAAAGCATCAGCGACGCGCAACGATTGGATTGGTTGATAGCGCATTATCGGCAGGCGGGGTCTGGATTCGACAGAAAAAAGGGGAGTTACGCCATCATCGCATTTCCGACAATAGAGATTTTTGAGAACCAGAATATCAAACAAGCGATAGATGCCATCATCCGAGGGGAACAGAATGAACGAAAAATATTATGAGAACGAAGGACATGATCGCACCATCGTCGATACCCTGCGGTGGCAATTGGCCGAAAAGACAGCGGAGATAGCCGCTCTAAAAAATGTCGAGGCCACGATTGCGATGGAGCAACGGGCAAAATGGGCAGAGCATAATTTTAGAATTGAACACGATGAGCTCCTTTTGGCGGAGAAACAATTGGAAAGCTGGAGAGCCCTGGCGGTCGGCATGTCCCGCAACATCCGTTACTATTGCAGTCTCGTCGAGAGCATAGGCGAGATGTTTGGGAACGACGCTTATACGGCAGACGACGGGAGCAAAAGCCAGAACCTCCTGTATGAGAAGATTCCTAAGTTAGTCGCCGCGTTGGTCGAATCCCGCAGAAGGGAGAGAGGGGGGAAAAAGGAGAGCGAAAATGAAACAACGATATGATCCATGCCGGGCGGTGACGAGCGGACCGTGGCCGGACGGGTGGATAATATGCGGACGGCCAGTAGCGCGGGCCAGCCGGCGAGGAAGAACATTGTGTGAACTGCACCAACGGCGCGGGGCCATCTGGCCGACGGGCGGGGAAGCCCCCGGGCCCGCAGCTCGAGCGGAGGCTCTCCCCGCCCCCGAATAAAAGGAAACCGGCGCCCCCGCCAAGGGCCGCGCCCCCGCGCGCCCCCGGACCCGCAGCCAAGGGCGCCGCCAGGGGCGCCGCCAGGGGCGCCGCCAGGGAGGCCCCCGGGCGCCGCCGGCCGCCGCCGGGCGCCGGACGGGGAAGCCCCCGGGCCCGCAGCTCGAGCGGAGGCTCTCCCCGCCCCCGCCAAGGGCCGCGCCCCCGCGCGCCCCCGGACCCGCAGCCAAGGGCGC
>CAYYTW010000005.1:0-82 GCA_964474765.1 uncultured Candidatus Saccharibacteria bacterium | reverse complement strand
CCCCCCTAACGATCCAAAAATCAGATGAGGGGGGTATGCACTTAGCCCCACTTAATGGTAATGTCGTCGGGTTATGGGTAGT
>CAYYTW010000004.1:0-39788 GCA_964474765.1 uncultured Candidatus Saccharibacteria bacterium | reverse complement strand
CCAAATTTTAAAATACCTCAAGAGTCCAGAATAGGGTGGCATTATACAATTGCTTTTTCTGTCGGTCGTTTCGTGATACAATAAAAAAACATAGAACTGGTAGTAAGTTTTTCTCCCGTTGTCATTCTGAGCCCGTTGGCGCGGTTTACCATGAGTTTAATCGAATGGTTCAGGATGACATTGATGGCAAGACTTAGAGATAGTAACGCCTTATTCACGCCGAGCGCGAAATAAACTTACTGTGCGTTCATAAAGAGAAGTTATTCAGAGAAGCTATTCTATGAAATATCAGCCCGTCATCGGCATGGAAGTTCATGTCCAGCTAAAAACGAAAAGCAAAATGTTTTGCGGTTGCCAAAATGGTTTGGGCTTGGAAAAAGAATCCAATGTTGCTGTTTTGGAAAGCGAAGCTTTGCGAAGCGAATGTCCGGCAAGCGCAATGAAGCCGAATGTTGCGGTATCGAAAGCCGAAGGCTTGAGATACGAACAGGGAGCGAAGCCCAATGTTCATATTTGTCCGGTTTGTACCGCTCAACCCGGCAGCTTGCCGGTCATAAACGGAGAGGCGGTGAAAATGGTCATCAAAACCGGTCTGGCCTTGGATTGCAAGATTGCCGAAGATTCGTTTTTCGAGCGGAAAAATTATTTTTATCCCGATCTGCCCAAAGGTTATCAGATATCGCAATATCAGAAGCCGTTATGTTACGAGGGCTACCTAGAAATATTGGTAAATAATCGTCATGCCGAACTTGTTTCGGCATCTCGGAATGAGACCCCGAAACCCTCCGACATTTCCTCCATGGGTGGATCCGCCTCGGGCGGAGAAGCTTTGGCGGGCAGGCAAGTTTGGAATGACGGCACGGGTGAGAATTTACGAAAAATCCGAATCCGCCGCATTCACCTAGAGGAAGATACCGGGAAGTTGATCCATCCTAAAGGCGCTAATTACAGCTTGGTTGATTTCAATCGGGCCGGAGCGCCCTTGATGGAATTGGTAACGGAGCCAGATGTTAAATTAGGCGAAGAGGCGAAAAAATTTTGTCAAGAATTGCAACTGATCTTGCGTTATCTGGGGGTTTCCGATGCCGATATGGAAAAGGGACAGATGAGGTGCGAAGTAAACATAAGTTTACGACAACCAACAACCAACAACCAACGACCAACAGAATTAGGCACAAAAGTTGAAATTAAGAATCTTAATTCTTTCCGGGTGGTGGAAAAAGCGATTGATTATGAAATAAAGAGGCAAGGCGAATTATTGGGGCGCGGAGAGAAGATAATCCAAGAAACAAGAGGTTGGGATGATAGTAAAGGCGAGACGTACAGCCAGCGCATTAAGGAGGGCGCGCGCGATTATAGATATTTTCCCGAGCCGGATTTACCGCCGCTTCGCAGACTCTCAACTTATAGCTACCAACTAAAAACAGAAATTCCCGAGTTTCCGCGACAGAAACGCGAGAGGCTCGCGAGTGAGTATGGTTTGCCAAAAAATGATGTTGAAGTTTTTGTACAGAATAAAGATTTGAGCGAGTATTTTGAAGAAGTATGTTCGGAGTTGACAAGAACTGAACACCTTTCTTTTCGTCATTCTGATGGCGATAGCCCGAAGGATCTCATAAATAACGACGAGATCCTTCGCGGAGTTTATCTTGAGGAATATCGAAGGGCTCGGGATGACAAAAAAAACGAAGAATTGAAAAAACTGTATAAATTGGCGGCCAATTATCTTATTACTGAAATTCCGCGCGCCGCCGACAAGCTGGAAGTCTGTAACTATGATTTGAAAGACAGAATTAATCCCGAGAATTTTGCCGAGTTCGCGGTCATTGTTTTTAAAGAAATAGTTTCTTCTTCTGGCGCGCAGATTCTTTTAGAAGAAATGTTTAAGACCGGCATCGACCCCACGCATGTTATTGAAACGAAAAATCTGAAGCAGGTTGGCGATGTTGTGACTCTTGGAACAATCGTGGACGAGGTTATAGAAAAAAATCCCCAGCCGGTCGAGGATTATAAAAAAGGAAAAGAGGCATCTTTGCAGTTCTTGGTCGGCCAAGTGATGAAAAAAACCGAAGGAAAAGCCAACCCACACGTAGTGGCGGAGATTTTGAAGAAGAGGTTGACAAAATAATAGTTGTGCGTTATAATAACTACCAAACTGCACCAAACGCAGTTAATCGTTTGTAGGAGGGTCCGAGATGAAGGTAAAAGGTTCGGTAGTTTTTTTGACATTAATTTTTTTTCTTTGCCTTGGCACTTTAGCACATGCCGGATTATTATGTTCATCTAAACTTTGTGCGGCGGGGTGCAATATTGAAGTCATTTCTGAAGACGTGATAAGAGTAACGTGCAATAACGATGAATGGCGGCTCGGCCCAGATTATGGCGCATCGTTGGCCGCAGGACTGGTAGCGGTTGCAAAAGAATATGATGTCGTGCAGGTAATCCCTGTGGTGATACCTTATAGGGGAGGGTATTCAATTACTGGAGAGTTGCTCGTGCGCGTGAAAAAGCGTTAAATAACAGCCCGTTCAAACAGCGAGGCGGCAAACAGCCGCCTTTTTTAATTCTGTAAAAATTCTTTTGTTGCTTTATCCGCTTCCCTGTAATTTTTAATCCATTTAATTCTTTTGTCTCTCTTAAACCACGTCATTTGGCGTTTAGCGTATTGGTTTATTTCAGTTTCTAATTTATCGATCATTTCTTGTTTGGCCAGCTTTCCCTGCAGATAGCGGGCGACATAGCGATATTCCAAGCCGAATTCTTCAAGCCGTTTCCAAGAAACACCATCGCGGTGTAATTTTTTTACTTCGGCGACCATGCCTTGTTTTAGGCGCTTTAGCAAGCGTTTTTTTATTCTGGCTTTTAGTTGGTCTTTGGGAATAGCGATGCCGAGTTGGAGGATATTCATGCTGTTGTTATCACCGCGAAAGCGGGGATCCAGGCGATTATACCTTTCTGCGATAGCTCTCTGGATTTCCGCCTGCCCCCCTCTACTGAAAGCTTCGGACGGGCACCGCGCGGGAATGACAGAAAAAGATGGCACCGGTTTGCCGGTTTTTATCACAATTTCCAAGGCTCTTATCAGCCGTCGGCGGTTGTGTTTATCTATATTTTTAGCTCGGCGAGGATCTAGCTTTTTCAATCTTTCAAATAATTCATCGGTGTTCAATTTTTCCAAGCGTGCGCGCAACTTGGCGTCCGGTGGGACTTCAGGAATAACTAAGCCGTCAACGATGGATTGAATATATAATCCAGTTCCACCGCAGAGAACGGGAATTTTGCCACGTTTTTGAATGTCTTTTATCGCTTTTTGGGCTAATTTTTGATATTGAACCACGGTAAATCTTCTTTTTGGAGAAGCCACATCCAAGAAATGATGCGTCACGCCCCGCATCTCTTTCTTAGTAATTTTGCCAGAACCGATATTCATTCCCCTATAAACTTGTCTCGAATCAGCGGAAACAATCTCGCCATCGAATTTTTTGGCAAGATCAACTACTAGGTCGGATTTTCCCGAGGCGGTCGAGCCGAGGATAACGATCAGTTTGTTGTTTTTGGTGTTTTTGGTTGACGAGCGGAAAGCCATACGATTATATTAAAAGAAAAAGGTGGGAGGGTGTTATGTCAGATTTTTGTTTTGGTCCTGAAGACGCGCTAAGAGGGACATTTACTTAGCGGGGATAGAGTTCCCTCTGTAATTGGGGGTGTTTGTAATCCCAAGCAGTTTAGCGGGCGTTCGCGCCAGTTTTTTTATTCACAATTTTCATAGTTGCTATCTTATACGATCGTACAGGATAGTAAGTGGCGTTATTTGTTGGCAATTTCGTCCAAGATTTTCCAGCGGCGTTTTTTTTCTTGGATAGGAACATCATTTCTTAATTTATATGCCGTAGTGCCGGGGCGAGGGGAATAGATGGAAATATAAGCTTTGGCGAATTTTATTTCTTTAAATAATTTTACCGTATTTTCAAATTGTTTTTTTGTTTCGTTTGGGAAACCGATAATGACATCGGTTGAAATTACGGTTCCCGGCATTTTTTGCCGGATTTTTTTAATCAGTTTTTTGTAGTGGGCGACTGTGTATTTGCGATTCATTTTACGCAAAATCGCGTTGTCGCCGCTTTGAATCGGCAGGTGGATTTCTTTGCTGACTTTTTTACATTTGGCAATCGTATCAATCAATTCGCCAGACATGTCTTTGGGGTGCGAGGAGAGAAATTTGACGGTGAAGTCGCCAGGGAGAGCGTTGATGAGGCGGAGGAGGGCGGGGAAATCAATTTGCCTCTCCTCCTCGGATGAGGAGGGGGTAGGGGGAGGTGCTGATTGTCTGTCGTCAACACCCCTCCGCCCCTTCAGGGCATCTCCCATCATCTGGGGGGAGGTGGCAGAGAGAGTGCTGCAGTAAGAGTTCACATTTTGCCCCAGTAATAAGATTTCTTTATAACCGTTTTTAATCAAATTTTTTACTTCCTTAATGATTTCATCGGCTGGGCGGGATTTTTCTCTGCCGCGCGTGTAAGGAACAATGCAGTAGGAGCAGAAATTATTGCAGCCAGTCATAATTGGTACAAACGCGGAACTACGCTGAACTTTCTTTGTCGCGGAACTACGCGGAAATTTTACGGTATCTAGTTTTTGTTCTAAAGACACGCACTTAAAGTACTCATCTGGATGCCAAATATCGACCACTTTATCCTGCAATTTCTTTTTATCAGATTCTAAAACACAGCCGGCCAAGATGATTTTTTTGTTTTTGTGGTATTTATTGATTTTGTCATATACCCGATGTATCGCGGATTGTCTGACTGAACAGGCATTAATCACAAGCAAATTAGCATTACCCATCTTTCTGGCCGGCTTATGTCCTTGCGAGCGCAATAAAGCAGCGATTCGTTCAGAATCACTATGATTCATCTGGCAGCCAAATGTAATGATGTGGTATTTCATCAGTTTGGTTAATATTGGTTAATACCGCGATTTTAACAAAAAAACAGCCGTTCATTCAAGAGCTGTCTTGGGGCGACGACTCAATCGGAAAATTTTACCAAGATGGATTTTTTGTAGGTGGGATTCTCTTTGTCAAAAGGACTCTGGGTTATTGTTATTAGGCCGAGGTCGGTATTTGGTTTTTCGTATTTTATTTCTATCTCAAAAGGTGTAAGTTCGTTTTTTTTGACCGGCGCTTGCGCTGCGCGCAGCACAACCCCGTTTTTGTCTAATAGTGTCGCTATTATTGCGCTCGTTTCTGATCTTGCCCGGCCTACTATTCTAATGGGGTTTGCAATACGCTCATTCATCGTTGGTGAGTCGATAAAAATTGTCTTGGGAAGTCTTTTTATTTCGAGCGTAGTCGGAGGAGGAATGTTGATAATCTGATGATAGCCCCAAAGGGAAACGCTGATGCTGATAGTAGTGGCAATTAATAGGGCGATCCAATAAAGATAATTGCGCGAGGGAAGTATCACAAGAAATAGCCAATAACCAAACCAGAATTCCGAAAAAATTCACAATGCCCAATTCTTAAATCAGAAATTAGTTGTTGGTGTTTGGTTATTTTTTCGGGATTCGGAATTGGTGATTGAGTATTTACAAATTTTCTATTTCTTTTCTTCTATCTCTTTTTCAATCTTTTTCAAGAAGTCATCTGCTTTCATGGCGCCCAAGTCGCCTTGTTCTCTATTTCTTACCGCCACGCCGTTTGCACTCACTTCTTTTTCGCCGACGATAAGCATATAGTTTATTTTTTGCTGCTGGGCTTCGCGGATTCTTTTGCCGAGTGTTTCATCGGAGTCGCGCATCTGCGAGCGGATGCCGTTTTCTTTTAGAAGGAGATCAATTTTTTGGCCGTAATTCTTGAATTTTTCACTAACGGGAATGACTTCAATCTGAATGGGGGAGAGCCAAAGAGGAAAGGCGCCGGCATATTTCTCAATCAGAAAGGCTATTACTCGTTCAATGGCGCCGATGGATGATCGATGAATCACTGCCGTTTCTTTTTTTGCCCCGTCTTTGTCGGTATAAACAAGATTAAATCTTTTCGGCATAACGAAATCATATTGCACGGTAAAAGCGGTATCTTCTTTGCCGGCCACGTTTTTCATCTGAATATCTATTTTCGGGCCGTAGAAGGCCGCTTCACCAGCCGTCTCAAAAAACGGCGACCTTCTTTTTGTTAAAACTTCACGTAAAACGTTTTCGGCGAAATCCCAGGCCTCGTCGTCTTTAAAGTATTTTTTATTATCCTTTCGGTCGCCCAAAGAAAGACGGTAGCGGTAGTCATCGGCAGATTTCAAGCCAAAAACCGAGGCGACATATTCAATCAAATCTAAGACGCCGTTTATTTCTTCAGTCGCTTGATCTTTTCGACAAATGATGTGGGCGTCGGCCAGACAAAAGCTCCTGACTCTTATCAATCCGGTCAACTCTCCTGATTTCTCATAGCGAAATTGTTTGGCCAGCTCGGCGATTCGCAGAGGTAGTTCTTTGTATGTCCGCGGTCTTGAGGCATAGAGCTGAAAGTGATGCGGACAAGTCATTGGGCGGAGAATTAACTCTTCTGTGTCGATTTTCATTACCGGATACATCGAGTCTTTATAGTAAGGATAGTGGCCGGAAGTTTTGTAGAGTTCGACCTTAGCGATTTCAGGGGTATAGACGTGCTTATAGCCGCGTTTTAGCTCTTCGTCGACGATGAATTTCTCGAGCTCGCGCCTGACTATCGATCCTTTTTCCGTGAAAAGAGGCAGCCCCTTGCCGACTAATTCTGAAAAAACAAACAGGTCTAAATCTTTTCCTATCTTTCGATGGTCTCTTTTTTCCGCTTCTTCCAATCGGCGCAGATATTCGTCTAATTCTTTCTTGCTGTAAAAAACCGTGCCGTAAATCCGCTGGAGCATTTTATTTTTCTCATCACCTTTCCAGTAGGCGCCAGCGATTTTCAGAAGCTTGAAGGCGTCAACTTTGATTTCGCCGGTTGAATCGATATGAGGACCGGCGCAGAGATCGACAAAAGAGCCGGTTTTATAAATGCTGACCGTCGACCGACTACTGACTACAGCTTTTTTTGTCTTTTTTGTGGCGGTAGTCTGTAGTCTATTAGTAGTAGTTAAGTCTTTGATCAGCTCAACCTTATAGATTTGTTTCGTTTTCTTGAATAACTCCGCTGCTTTTTTGGCGTCAATTTCTTGTTTCTCGAAGGTATAATTCGCCTTAATCATCGCGCGCATTTTTTCTTCAAGAATCGGTAGGTCTTCCGGGATTAAAGTTCTGGGCAAATCGAAATCATAATAAAAACCGTCTTCGATCGCCGGCCCGATGCCTAATTTAGCTTCTGGAAACATTTCAAGAACTGCTGCTGCTAATATGTGAGCGGTAGAGTGGCGAAGGATTTCGAGATCGGTCTGTTTGTTCATTGCTAATAACCAATGACCAAACCCTAATGACCAATCAATAATAAATTTGATTGGGTATTGGTTATTGGGGTTTGGGATTTTTAAGTTATTTCTTTTGCGTTATCACAAATAATTTTAATCTCTTCGTCTCTGTCTGACACTTTGCCGGTAACCAAAACTATTTTGTCTTCCTGCCAAATTGTAGCTGTTCTATCGAGAACATTTGGGAAAACAATAACCTCGATTTTAGAACGAGAATCTTCTATCTGGACAAAAAGCATCGGGCGGCCGGTACGGGTGATAATTTTCCTGATTTTATTGATTATCCCACCGACTTTTACCTGTTGGCCGGCCATTTGTTTGGTTATTTTAGCGACGGGAAGTGAATTTTTCTCCAGTAATTCCTGGTGTTCTCTCATTGGGTGGCCGGAAATGTAGAGGCCGAGCAGTTCGCGCTCCCAGAACAATTTCTCTTTTTTGGTGGCTGGCGGAACTTCGGCGAGTTTCAATAAGTGGCTGGCTACTTTTGAGTTTAGCCCGAAGAGGCTGATTTGTCCATTTGATTTGCTTTTTTTGGTTTCTTTGGCGTAGGATAAAAGCGTTTCCATATTAAGCAAGAATTCATTGCGCTCACCTAGGCCATCAAAGGCCCCGGATTTTACAAGGCTTTCTAAAGATTTTTTGTTGAGATCTTTTGTTTGTCCGCCGGAGGCCGATCCGCCTCTGGCGGACGCTCGTTCGAGAAAATCATTGATTGATTTGTATGGTCCATTTGTTTTTCTTTCCTCCACAATAGTTCTGACAACATTGTCTCCCACGTTTTTGATTGCCTTGAGGCCAAAACGGATTTGGCTTGCTCCTACCACTGTGAAGTTGGCCAAGCTTTCATTAATGTTGGGAGGCAAAACCCGAACTTCCATTTTTTTGCATTCGTCAACCAGAAAAGCGACTCTTTCTATGTCGTTCTCCTCGGAAGTCATCAGGGTGGACATAAACTCAGTTGGGAAGTGGGCTTTCAAGTAAGCGGTTTGGTAGCCAACCAAAGCGTAACAGGCGGCGTGACTTCTGTTAAATCCATAGCTGGCGAAGGGTTCCGCCCATTGCCAGATTTTTGAAGCGATTTCTTCGGAGATCCCATTTTGAATCATGCCCTTGATTGTTTTTTCCTTTTGTTCATCCAAGAGCTTTTTGATTTTTTTACCAACGGCTTTCCGCAGCGTATCGGCCTCGGCCAAGGTGAAGCCGGCTAATTCTTTGGCGATGGCCATCAGTTGTTCCTGATAAACGCAAATCCCGTAGGTGTTTTGTAAAATGGGTTTCAGCTTTGGGTGCAGATATTCTATTTTTTTCAGCCCGTGTTTGCGGGCAATAAATTCGGGGATGAATTCCATCGGACCGGGTCGGTAAAGAGCGACCATGGCGATGATATCTTCGAATTGGGTTGGCCTAAGCTCTTTAAGATTGCGCTTCATTCCGCCCGATTCAAGCTGAAAAACGCCAGTGGTTCTTCCTTCTTGCAGCAGTTTGTAGGTCGCTTCATCATCAAGCGGCAGAGTGCTTATATCGATCTTTTTATTATGGATGTTTTCGATAATTTTAAGTGCATTTTCGATAATTGTCAGATTTTTTAACCCAAGAAGATCCATTTTTAAAAGGCCGAGGTCTTCAATGGAGTGCATTTCATATTGGGTGACAATTATTTTGTCGTCTCCTGCCGGATGTTGGCGAGGAGTGAGTTCATCAAGTGGCTGGCGGGTTATAACCAAGCCGCAGGCGTGAGTGGAGGCGTGGCGGACAACGCCTTCCAATTTCATTGCCATATTGATAATTTTTTTGGCGCCATCATCGGTTTTGTAGGCGTGGTTGAGTTCCGCTGATTCATCAATGGCTTTTTGAAGCGTTAGGCCGAAAGGAATCATTTTGGCCAGTTGGTCGCAGAAATTATAAGGGTAGTTAAGCACGCGGCCAACGTCTCGCACGGCGGCTCGAGCGGCCATGGTGCCAAAGGTGATAATTTGGGCCACGCGATCTTTCCCGTATTTTTTCCTGATGTAGGCGATAACTTCGTCGCGGCGGGTGTCGGTGAAATCTAGATCAAAGTCAGGCATGGAAACTCTTTCGGGATTAAGAAATCTTTCAAAAAAAAGATTGTAGTGCAGGGGGTCGATATCGGTGATGCCGAGAAGGTAAGCCGCTAACGATCCGGCTGACGAGCCGCGACCCGGTCCGACCACGATACTGTTTTGTTTTGCCCAGTTAACGAAATCTTGAACGATTAAAAAATACGGAGCAAAGCCGGTTTTTTCGATAGTTGATAATTCGTAATCAAGCCGATTCAGGATTTCTTTGGTGATGTTTTGGTAGCGCTTGGCCAGCCCTTTGTGGCAAAGTTCTTTAAGATATGCATCGGGACCTTTTTTGTCCGGTGTCTCGAAGTGCGGCAATTGGATCTTTTCTAAATCAAGTTTGAAAGCGCACTGTCCAACTATTTTTTGAGTGTTTTCAATCGCCTCCGGGATTTCTTTGAACCATTCTATCATTTGCTCCGGCGGCTGGAGGGAAAAATTTTCTCCTTTCATTGTCAGGCGATCTTGGTCATCGGTTTTGGCGCCGGTTTGCACGGCCATCAAAATGTCTTGCGCGTCGGCGTCCCCCGGATTTAAATAGTGGATATCGTGGGTGGCAACTAGAGGAATTTTGAGTTTTTTACCGAGCTTGATTAGCTCTTGGTTAACTTTTTCTTGATATTCAAGATTGGGATGGTGTTGGACTTCTAAGTAAAAATTTCCCGGGCCAAAAATTTCCCGGTATTCGGCGGCAAGTTCTTCGGCTTTTTCGATATTGTCGGCGATAATCGCTCGGGGAATTTCTCCCGATAAACAGGCGCTTAAACAGATTAAGCCAGCAGAGTGTTCCATTAGTAGTTCTTTGTCGACGCGCGGTTTGTAATAGAAGCCTTCAAGATGGGCTTTGGTCGTGAGTTTGATTAAGTTTTTGTAGCCCGTTTCGTTTTTGGCCAGAAGAAGAAGGTGGAAAGCTTTCTGGTCGATTTTGGGCTCTTTGTCGAATCTTGTTCGTGGCGCCAGATACATTTCGCAACCAATAAGCGGCTTGAGCCCGCTTTTTGTCGCGAGTTTATAAAACTCTACCACGCCATACATAACGCCATGATCTGTTAGGGCTATTGAATCCATACCCAAATCTTTGACTCTCGAAATCAGGTCGTTGATTTTCGGCAAACCATCAAGAAGAGAGTAATGGGAGTGGACGTGAAGATGGGTGAAGCGCAATTCAATTTCGAATTTCGAATTTCGAATTTCGAAACTGACAGCATCGCTGTCATCCTGAGGAACGAAGCGACGAAGGAACTCCTTCGTTGGTTATAAGTTCCTTCACTTCGTTCAGGACGACACCCCCAGTGTCGGTTTCGGATTTCGTTTTTCGTGCTTCGAATTTTTCTTTTATTATATCTTTGATTGAAAAGTACCGCAATGTATTGTAAAAAGGTAAAAATATGTTATTATAAAAAAGTGGAAAATTTTAACTTCGAAAAAATAGATCAAAAAAAAGAGGATAACATATTTCTCGAAATAACAGAAGACGATGTCGATTTGAAATTCGTGCGGTCTTCCGGGCCGGGCGGACAAAACGTGAACAAGTCTTCCACCTGCGCTCAATTGCGGTTTTCCATCAGGGAGTCGGGGAAACTTACTGAAGATCAAAAAAATATTCTCTTAAGAGAATTACCCAAATTGGGAGTGATAATTAATCGTAATGGCGAGGCTTGTCTTGAAGCAAGCAATGAACGAAGCCAGGATATGAACAAGAAAGCCGTTACTGCCCGTTTAAACGATTATGTCCGCCGCGCCCTAATTCCGAAGAAAGAAAGAAAAGAGACTCAACCGACACGATCTTCTAAAGAAAGACGTATGGAAGAAAAACGCCGACAGGGTCAAAAGAAGGCAGACAGACAAAAAGTTAAATGGTAACCGAAAAGCCCCGATAGGTCGGGGCTTTTGCATTGATTTATGGCAAAAGCGCAAGATATTTTTAAAGAAGCAAGAAAACTGTATAAAAATGGTTATAAATGTATTGCCGGTGTTGACGAGGCGGGGAGAGGGCCACTGGCCGGGCCTGTTTTAGCGTGCGCGGCCGCACTTAAAATTCGAAACTCGAAGCACGAAATTCGAAATAAATCCAAAATTCTAAATCTTAAATTCAAAAAGATTAGAGATTCTAAAAAACTTTCTGAAAAGCAAAGAGAAGAATGGTATAAAATTTTGACAACACATTCCGATTTGAAATGGGCGGTGGCGAAAGTTTATCCGAAGACAATCGATAGAATTAATATTTTTGAAGCGACGAAATTGGCAATGAGGCGGGCGGTTGAAAAATTAAATAAAAAACTGCGAAAAACGCCGAGCCGCGTTAAGAACTGCACAAAACTACGCGATAGCGTAATCTTGTGCGGAATTGATGTCGTAATTATTGATGGGAATTTCTATCTGTCTAGCCATCACGAGAACGGTTCTCGTGATGTCACGAAAACCGTTCTCGCAGCACCTACGCAGAAGGCCATTATTAAGGCGGATGAAAAAGTTTTTTCGTGTATGGCGGCTTCGATTATCGCGAAAGTAACGCGTGACAGGATAATGAGACGAGCGCATGAAAAATATCCGCAGTATGGATTTGACGGACATAAGGGATATGGAACAAAAGAACACTTTGAGGCGATTAAAAAATTTGGTCCATGTGAGATACATCGAAAAAGTTTTAAGCCGATGAAAAAGAATCTCTAAAACCACGTCAAACTCTTGACAAGAAATCAAGTATATGATATACTTTGGGCAAGATAAAGAAGGAGGAGAGATCCACAAATTTATTTTAAAAAACGGAGGATTAACGTAATCTAAAAGGCGGCTCTCTTCTTTTCTGCAGTATTCTGTAGCATTCAGGGGGGCCGCCTTTTAGGGTATGTTGGTTCTTAAAAAGTAACGAAAACAAAGGGAGGGAGTTGGCTGTGGAATACCTGAAATTCGTGTGGTATTTTAGCGCATTACCCGGGACAAAGCGCGCCGAGCGGCGCGTAAAGAAAGTTCTGGGCGATTTGCGAGATTTGCGGAGCCATTGGGTGGCTTACCGGCAGGAGTTGCTTAAGGATCGGAACGAAAAGGTGGCCAAGGATGTTTTAGCTACCGTCAAAAGTTTTGATCGGTTGATTGGGCGACGGACTCTAGTTGCCCGGAACTGGGGTTATTAAGATTTAAGCGAAGGCCAGAGACTATTTCGCTGGGTTTGGCGCGAGCTTAAAAAATTTTCAAATGAAAACCGGTAAACGATCGCCGGCTCCGCTTAACGAGAGCGAAAGGGTCGTTGGTAGATGAGGTTGCCGCGTTTCTACCAATAAAATATTCGGCCAAAAAAAGAAATTTTGGGCATCCACTAGACGCGGATGCCCCTCCAACAGAGTTTGTTATAGTTTATGCGTCATTCCGAACTTGTTTTGGAATTTCAAGAGATGCTGAAATAAATTCAGCATGACGGTAACGGCGCGATATAATCGGTTCTGTTGAGGGAATAAACCGCGGAATCACGCAGAAGTGTACGCGGAATGACGCGGAAAAATCAAAGTAAAAATTGAAAACTAAATAGCCGGAGGTGGCGGACGATGGAAATAAAATATCTTTGCTGGGTGGGAATCGCCATGCAGGTATTAGCTTTTCTTTGGTTTTCCTGTAAAGGCGGCGTCCTGAGCGACAAAGAATTTTATCTTTTCACGCTCTGTATGTTTGCTGGCCAGGCCGGCATTGCGGGAGAAGGCTACATGTCGTCTTCCATAAATTGGGGGGCGGTGATCGGACAAGGAATTTTCTTTATCATCACTGCCATCGGCGGCATCCAGCGTTTTAGGCTGGCGAGAAAGAGGCTCGAAAACAACGTGGCGGCGTAGCCGCCAGAGAAAAGGAGGATGTCATGTCAAAGCATTCCAGCGGTTGGGCTGTTCAGGCCGCCATTCGCACCAAGACTTATCAGGATAGGGCCTTGGAGCGCGGTGATTTCAAAGCGGCCCTCGAGCTCGGGCTCGTGGCGGACGAGAAAGACGAAGCCACCCCGCGTCCCACAGCCGTTAGCTGCCACGACTACACGTGGAAGCTTACGAGGTAAACTACTTCTGCCGGGAGAGTCGGTAAGCAAAAAGCTTCGCCCAGCTAAGCTGGGCTTCGCCGGCTCTCCCAATCTTTTTTGAGTTCGTGTTGAGCAAGATTGTGGGTTCAAAAAAGGTAAGCGAAAAGCGCTGGCGGTTTTTGTCCAAAACTGCCTTGCGCAAGATGTCTTTCGGGTGCTTGGGCGCCACGGGCGCTTCTCAAACATCTGGCAAATTCTCTCCTCGACATCTTGTGCCGGCAATTTTGGACGAAGATTTAGCCGGCGCTTTTTGTTTTATCTCCTATGCGCGTTTTCCACTTGCCAAGAAAACATTTTTTTGATATGTTAAAAATATCATTCTAGACGAAGCGAGGTATTTCACGACGAACGAGATCCTTCGCTTCGCTCAGGATGACCAAGCAGAGTCATCTTTTTTGTTAATCGATTGTCACGAATAAAATATGCCGATACCAAAACAAAGACATACAAAAGGAAGAAGGAATCGCAGGCGGTCGCACCACGCGTTGAAGAAATTAAATTTGATTCCGTGCGCGAAGTGCGGTGAACAAATCATGCCCCACCAGGTTTGTTTTAATTGTGGAACGTATGCTGGCCGCGAGGTGGTTGATGTGTTGGCGAAATTAACCAAGAAAGAAAAAAAGAAAAAGGAAAAAGAATTGGCGGCGGCGGAGGCGGCGAAAGGGAAAGAAAAACCGATGAATATGGACGAACTTTCTAAGACCACGTAACATGTAACACGTAACATGTAACAAGTTTGTTATGTGTTACATGTTTTATGTTACATGAAGAAGTGGCTAATCGTCATCTATCTCGTTCTGTCGCGATGCAAACGCTTTATGAGTGGGATTTTTCCGGTCGGGAGCCGGAGAAGCTGAAAGAGATTGCCGATCGCAACATAAAAGAATTCGGGGCGGGTCTGGAAAATGATGAGTTTGTCTGGCAATTGATTAATGGGGTGATTGAGCATATGCCCCAGCTCGACGAAATTATTACCAAATCAGCCCCTCAATGGCCGATTGAGCAGATTACCATTATTGATCGCAATGTTTTGCGATTGGGGTTGCTTGAGTTATTGTTCAGTAAGCGCGAGGAGGTGCCGCCCAAGGTGGCTATTAACGAAGCAATTGAGCTGGGTAAGACTTTCGGCGGCGAGTCGAGCGGTAAATTCGTCAACGGAGTTTTGGGAACAGTTTACCGGGAGATTGGCGAGCCGGGGAAAGAAGAATAGGTTTTAAAAATCCGAAATCCGAAATCCGAAATCCGAAACAATGTCGAAATCCAAATGACCAAAATCCCCACCATACGAGTGGTCACCCAAAGGCCAGCTTAGCTGTCCGAAGGGCGAAAGACTGTTTTGAACATTTGAATTTAGATATTTTCCGTCGAAGGCGGATCCGCCCATGGCGGAGAAATTGTTTAGAATTTCGCATTTCGAGTTTCGTGCTTCTAATGTGAAGGACGCTTCAGATTTAGAAAATAAGTTGGGTATAAAATTTAATAATTCAGAATTGCTGACCCAAGCATTAACGCACAGGTCGTATATTAATGAAAATCCCAAATTTGGCTTGGAACATAACGAACGTCTGGAATTCCTTGGCGACGCGGTTCTGGAGTTGGTCGTGACAGAATATCTTTATGGGAATTATCCCAACCCGGAAGGAGAATTGACAAATTGGCGCGCGGCTTTGGTCAGAGCGGAAACGCTTTCGACGGTAGCCGATGAATTAAGCTTTAATGATTTCCTTCTGCTTTCCCGCGGCGAGGCAAAAGATACCGGTCGGGCGCGGCAGTATATTTTAGCCAATGCTCTTGAGGCAATTATTGGCGCTATTTATCTTGATCGGGGATATGAGGCGGCGCAAGTGTTTATACAAAAAAACATTATTTGCCACTTGAGAGAAATTTTGGAAAAGGGAGCATATCGAGACGCCAAGAGCGTGTTTCAGGAAGAGGCGCAGGAGCGGGTCGGCATTACTCCAACTTATGAGGTTATTAAGGAATGGGGACCGGATCACGCCAAGCATTTTAGGGTGGGGGTGTTTCTTAACAGTGAATTGGTAGCCGAAGGGGAGGGAATCTCTAAGCAGGAGGCGCAATTGGAAGCAGCGAAAAAGGGGTTGGAAGTTAAGGGATGGGAATAGGCGATAATTATTTAGCATCAATGTAGTTTAATTTATGTCAAAGCTTTAAATCCGAAGCGCGAAATCCGAAATCCGAAACAATGTCGAATGTTCAAAATCCGAATGACCGAAACCGTTTTGAGAATTTGAACATTAGATATTTGAATTTGTTTCGTATTTCGAAATTCGGATTTAGAATTTGAAGAATTATGTTAGTCATTCGTCTACAACGCGTTGGAAAAAGAAATCAGCCGAGTTATCGGATTGTTTTGGCCGAGAAAGGAGCGCCGATAAAAGGAAAGTTTCTTGAAATTCTGGGCAATTACAACCCGCGACTGAAGACAAAAGCTTTTAAAAATGACCGGATTCTATACTGGCTTTCCATGGGTGCAAAGGCGTCGCCGACTGTTCATAATTTATTGGTTAGTGAAAAAATAGTTGAAGGGCAGAAAGTAAAGGCTTGGGCGTCGAAGCATAAAGAAGGCGCGAAGGCTGGTGTAGAAGAAAAAAAAGAAGGGGCGACGGAAAACCACCCCGAGGGTGGTCACCCGGAGGGAGAAAAGCCGGCTACGAAAACCGAGGGGTCGAAAGAAGAAAAGCCCGTCGATGAAAAATCGGCAGGAGATGATACTGGTAACGAGCGGCCAAAATCTGAATAGTTGTTCAAAGGTCGAGGTTTTTAAATGTTTTAACTTTATGACACCATTTTTTGAAAAAATTTTTGGCAGATCTCGGGAAGAAAAAGAGGAGCTACCCAAATCAAAAGAGAAACGGATCGCGGAGTTGCAACAAAAAATTCAAGGATTGAAAGACTATCCGTTGGGTACAAATGAGCTAACGAAACGGGAGTATGTCAGAATAAAAAGTGAGGAATTGCAAAAAGAGCTTAGTGAATTAATCCGAGAAAATGTCGAAAAAAAAGAGGAAGGCGTGGAAAAACCCCGCCTCTAGCATAGCAAATATTGACAAATTTAATAATTCGAGTATAATATATAGCAATAGCAGAGTGGTCGAACTGCTTCAGTTAGTTAAAACCAACCCAGTAAGTTGACCCCGCACCTTTTCCATCCGAGCCCGTCATTGAAAGAGTCATAAGGCGAAACGCCTTACGGCTTACTCTGTAATACAGTGAGGCCTTTCGGGTAGAAAAGGCGCGGGGTTGACCGAAAGACTGATATGGCTACTAAATACGCAGACCAGGAGTTTGTCGAGTTCGTAGTCAAGGCTTTAGTCAACAATCCCGATGAGGTTAAAACCGTCCGGACTGTTGATGAAATGGGGGTTCTTTTGACCCTCAAAGTCAATCCGACCGACATGGGAAACGTTATCGGACGGGAGGGTTCTACTGCCAGGGCGATTCGAACCCTACTTCGGGTGATTGGCGCGAAGAATCACGCTCGGGTTAACTTCAAGATCGAAGAACCAGAGGGTGGCAGAGCTCGAACTCAGGCAACATCTGGAAAAGATGTTGACGATGTAGTTGGAGAATTCAAGTTATAACCAACTACTCTGCTTCAAAACAAGATTTATTAATCCCAAAAACCGTGCTATTATTAAGTGGCACGGTTTTTTGGCTATTCCTACTAATTACGAATTATCACTAATTACGAATAGCAGTCTCGTTTTCTTCTTCTTGTTGGGGGGGGTATTCGTAATTGGATTCAATTCGTAATTTGTAGGAAATCATGTGTTTTGATATCATTACAATTTTCCCGCAAATTTTTGCTTCTTATTTCAACGAGAGCATTCTTAGGCGCGCGCAAAAAAAACGGCTGATAAAAATTAAGGCGTATGATTTAAGGAAATGGACATCGGACAAGCATCGAACCGTTGACGACAGGCCGTATGGGGGAGGCCCGGGGATGATACTAAAAATTGAACCGATCTACCGCGCGGTGGAAGAGATATGTAAAAAAAATAAACCTTTCTTTTGTCATTCCGGGCTTGACCCGGAATCCAGGATTCTGGATTCCCGCTTTCGCGGGAATGACAGGAAAGAGAAAGAGAAAAGAAAAATTCGCAGACGGGTAATTTTATTTAGCGCCAAAGGCAAGACAATGACACAGGCGGATGTGAGAAGGCTGGCTAAGTATGACCAATTGATTTTGATTTGCGGGAGATATGAGGGCGTGGACGAGCGGGTAGCGAAATATGTTGCTGACGAAGAATTATCAGTGGGTGATTATGTGTTAACCGGCGGCGAAATTCCTGCTATGATAGTGGTAGATGCGGTGTCGCGCCTAGTCCCAGGAGTATTGGGCAAGAAAGAAAGCTTAGAGGAAGAAAGTTTCGGTAAATGCTTACGGACTACGGACTACGGACTACAGCTAAAACTGAATTCTAAAGCGGTAGTCGGTAGTCGGCTAGCAGTGGACAATAGTTATTTAGAATACCCGCAGTATACCAGGCCAGAAGAGTTTAATGGCTGGAGGGTGCCGAGGGTGTTGTTGGGTGGAGACCATAAGAAGATTGAGGAGTGGCGTAAAAAAATGTCTAATTTCTAATTAATCTAATTGACCTAAATAAATCCCAATACTCAATGGCCAAATTCTAAAAATATTTTAGTCATTAGACATTGGTCGTTGGGATTTGATTAGAAATTAGAATAATTAGGTCAATTAGAAATTTTAATATGTTATACATTGCTTCCGATCACGCCGGCTATCAATTAAAAGAAGACGTTAAGCGATATTTGCAGTCGTTGAATTATTCTTTTGAAGATCTTGGGGCAAAGGAGTTTAATCCGAATGATGATTATCCGGATTTTGCCTTTGCTGTCGCGAGAAAGGTTGTCGATGAGGGCGGAGAGGGAATTTTGCTTTGCGGCACCGGCCAGGGTGTTTGTTTGGCCGCCAACAAGATAAAAGGCATTCGGGCTGTTTCCGCCTACGATGAGTTTATGGCTCGCCAGGCCAAAGAGCATTTAGATTCGAATATTCTTTGTTTGGGCGGCAGGATTTTGGACGCCGAAATGGCAAAAAGGATAGTTAAGGTTTGGCTGGATACCGGTTTTTCCGGAGAGGAAAGGCACGAGAGAAGGTTGGGGAAGATAGAAGAGATTGAAAATTCACATAACACATAACATGTAACATATAACAAATTAAATCGCCGATTTCTTGGCCAGTTTGTTATATGTTTTGTGTTACATGTTACATGGTCGAAGTCGTTCCCGCTATTATTGCTAAATCTTTCGAGGAGCTTAAGAAAAAAATTAAGCTTGTTGAGCCTTATGTCAGTTGGGTTCAGTTGGATGTGATGGATGGAAAGTTCGCGCCGGAAGTTACCTGGCCATACTTCGAGCATAATTGTCATCCCGAACTCGTTTCTGGATCTATGAAGATGCTGAAACAAGTTCGGCATGACAATATAAAAGAAGATATTAGTAGATTGGCAACGACACTTAATTTTGAGGCGCATTTGATGGTTGAGCGGCCGGAAAATGAGATCGACAGATGGCTGGACTCTGGAATTAAGAGAATCCTGGTGCATTATGAAGCGATAAAGGATGATTTACGAGATAAGATTTACGATTTAAGAAAAAAATGCGACGAAAAAGGCGTAGAATTTGGCATAGCGTTGAACCTGGAAACACCGATAGATGTTTTAGGCGAAATATGTCGTTGCGAGTCCGCCGACAGGCGGGCGAAGCAATCCCGTGGAATTACGGCGAGATTGCTTCGTCGCTTCTCTCCTTGCAATGACAACGGCGTTATAGGTGTCGTTCAACTCATGTCTATCGTTCAAATCGGCTATCACGGCGAGCCTTTTGATGGAAAAGTTATCCCCAAAATCCGGGCTTTAAAAGAAGGGTATCCTTGTGTTAAAATAGCAGTAGATGGCGGCATCAATAAAGAAACTGCTAAAATGACATTAAACGCCGGAGCCGATATTTTGGTAGCCGGTTCGGCGATTTTTGATAGCGGGGACATAGAAGGAGCGGTAAAATATTTTCGCGATATATATTGAGATGGTTACAAAACCCTATTTTGTCATTCTGAACGAAGTGAAGAATCTCTTGCGAATGCAAGAAATTAAGCTCCTTTTCTCAAACAAGTTGAGAGATTCTTCGGGCTTCACCCTCAGAATGACAGTTTTGAAACCATCTCATAATAAGAATCAAGAATAAACACCCAAAGAGTGTTATTCTTAATTCTTATTCGCCATAATTCGTATTTGCGCGCGTTAGCGAGCAAAGAAAATATTTATTTTCATAATTCTGAATTCATGATTCAAAAGAAGAACAAAGGTTTTACTCTAATTGATCTTTTAGTCGTTACCCCGCAAAATCCTTCGGCAAGTTCAGGATTAACAGGGCAAGTTGCCGCTAAAACGAAAGGATTCACATTGATTGAGTTGTTAGTTGTCATTGCCATCATCGGCCTTCTGTCGAGTATTGTGTTGGTGTCTTTGAATAGCGCGCGGGGAAAAGCGCGAGACACTAAAAGAGTGGGCGATTTAAGACAAATGCAGATTGCCTTAGAAATGTATTTTAATGTCAATGGAGCTTATCCGATTAAGGCAGCCGCCATCAATAGCTCTACTGGGACTACCCGGTTTCCTGAGTTAGCGCCTTTTATGGCCGCCAGGCCGATTGATCCAACAAACAGTGCCACCGGCTCTTATTATTACTACTATAAGTCGAATGCGGTCGGCAGCAGCTACGAGCTTGACGCTAGAATGGAAATAAATACCGCGTTCGCCACGGGTGACGGGGGAAATAACGCCACGTATCGCGAAGTCGGTACCGACTTTACTATTTTAAGCAACGCGGTTCCGCCGACCTAGAACACGGCGTCGAGCGAAAGCATTAGGGAGTTTCGCCTCCACGACGATAGGGACTAAACATCCTAAATCTTAATAAATACGCGTGATGTGAAATTCTTTCGCTCAACAAACCAATTTGTCATTGCGAGGAGCGAATGGAATGAGCGACGAAGCAATCTCTGAGATTGCTTCGTCACTCCGCTTACGCTTCGTTTCTCGCAATGACACTTTGAGAATTTCACATCACGCGTTAATAAATATTTTATGTATAACATCTTAGACAAAAAAGAATTAAGCATTTTAAAGAAAAAAGAACCGAAAAAGTTCAAATATTCCGCAGAAGGCGGAAATTATTTGAATTTAAAAGGCGTTGATTTGAAGCCTTTGGACGGGTTTGATGTTGAGAGAATAAATCATTTGGCTAAAGTAGTCCGCGGTTTGGCTTTTACGGCGATTGACGCGGCAAAATCCGGCCATCCGGGTGGGTCTTCTTCAAAGGTGGAGCAGGTATTGTCTTTGCTTTTCAGTGGTATTATAGCTTTTGACCCATTGGAGCCGAAACATCCGGGCAGGAGCCGGATTGTCTGGTCCGCCGGGCACTGTACCCCTCTTTTCCATTCGGTTTTGGCCTTGATTTATGAAACTCTGATGCGTACTGGCTGTCAAATTGACGATGAAACAAAAGAAAGGATTGGTGCTGTGCGGCCTGATTGTCTAGTGCGTTTTCGGCATTGCGACGGCCCGGCTGGGCATGTTGAATCGCATTACGCTTTCGCCGATGTTTCAACTGGCGCCTCGGGCCACGGATTTTCAGCTGCTCTCGGTTTGGCTTTGCTACAAAAATCCAATGGGCTGGATGGCAAAGTCTTCGTTATTGCAGGTGATGCTGAAACAGAGGAGGGAATGAGTTATGAGGCTCGAAATCTTGCCAATACTCTAAGAATGGACAATCTAATTGTTACTCTTGATTATAATCATTTTGGCATTGACGGCCCGATTACCGAAGTCATCAGTTCGTCATACGCCAATTATTGGTTCGCGATGGGTTGGAATGTTATCGAGGTTGACGGACATAACCCCTTGGAACTTGTTTACGCTTATAAAAAAGCTTATGAGGGTTTTTCCGCCGGAGGCGGATCCGCCTTGGGCGGAAGTAATAATAAGCCGACGGTTGTGATCAGCCACACCATAAAAGGGAAAAGTTATGGCAAGCTTGAAAATACCGCTGATTCTCATGGCGCGCCCGCTCCCCATGCTGATTATGTCCAGATTATGAAAGGTTTGGGCTTCGAGGTCCCGGGAATCGAGGGAGAATCAATAAAGGATATTGAAGCGGTAATCTCTCAGTTGACCCAAGAAGACGTTGACTACATAACAGAGCGTCTGGCGGTTTTAAAGGGCAATTTAAAGTCGGAAGCCGAACTGGTTAAAAAAATAGAAAAGGCGTTGAACGGCCGTCCACTTGTCGACCATACGCAAATCAAGCGGCCGGAAGTTTTGCCGGCGGAACTAGTGTTTAAGGGTGGTGAAGACGTCGCGGTCCGTAAGGCGACGGAAGCTTTCTTTAAGTGGCTAATGGAACAAACAGCTTTTTTCTATATTGGTGCCGGCGATTTGATGAAATCAATTTTAACCGGCGCGGCTGAAAATGTTTATGGCGTGGTCAATAAGGAAAATCCTTTGGGTCGTGGCATCAGATTCGGGATTGCCGAGCAAAACATGGCCATGATGTCCGCAACTTTAACGCAGGATATTCTGCCCGGTGGTTATCGGCCGATGAGCGTTTTTAGCACCTACGGCGTATTTACCTCCTTGATGGCTAATCAGGTACGAATGGCATTGATTAGTAATGCCGTTAATCCGGCGATGAAGGGATTTTTTATTATGATGGCAGCGCATGATGGCCCGGAAACCGGCGAGGATGGACCAACGCACCAAGGGTTATTTTGGATGTCGATGTTTGACGCTTACCCGGGGATAAAAGTCTATAAACCGTTTGACGCTAATGAGACAATCGAAATGCTTTTCTACGCCATGGACAAAGGCGAGCCAATCGCGCTGTCGGTTATGCGTCCGGCGACACCCGTATTCCGGCGCGGCTATTTAGAGGATTTGGATTTCACTGTGCCGCCTGCCAAAGAAGCGACTAACGGCGCTTATGTTTTTAAGCCTTTTCGGGAAAACGGTCCCTCGACTTCGCTCGGGATAAACAAAAAGAAATTGGTTTTGGCGATTTGCGGCGGACAGGTGATGGCTAATGTTCTGGTGATTTTGAAAGATTTGGAAGAAAATCTTGATATAAAAATCGTGGCCGTTACCTCTCCGGAACTTTTTGAAGAATTGCTTGAAAAAAATCCCGAAAAAGCACGGGCAATCCTATCTGATGAGGATAGAAAAAATCTTATCACTCTTCATAACGGCTGGTCCGGTTTTATGCACCGGTTTTTATTGCCCTCTAATTATCCGGCGCGCACAATCGAGATAGACAGGTTTCTTAAAGCCGGTCCGCCTAAGGAGGTTTATGAAATGGCTAAATTTGATACGGTGGGAATTAAGGAGCAAATTTTGAAAGCGCTTGGCGGGTAACCTAACTAAATAGCGCAAATTGTTAAAATTGTCATACTTTAGAGTATGAAATAAATGGCCAAGTTTCATCCGCATAACAAATTATCGAACGCCGACAAGGAGGAATATTTTATTCAGCTTTGTTTCGTTCTTTCTAAGACTAGAAATATTATAGAAGCGGCAAATATTTTAAAGGACTTATTAACAGCACAAGAAGTTGAAATGGTTGGCAAAAGATTGCAAATAGCAGATATGTTGATGGAGGGATTTAGTTATAACGTAATAAAGAAAACACTAAAAACCAGTGATAGTACAATTGCGCGAGTTCATGAATGGTTAAAATTAGCTGGCAACGGGTTTCGTTTAGCAAAAGAAAAATTAGAAGATTATAACCGTAAAGAAAAACAAACAATGATTTCTAAAGGGTCATCGTGGAGCAGCATGAAAAGGAAGTACCCAATGTATTTTTGGCCGCAGATTATCTTGGAAGAGATTGTTGCGAATTCAAGCAAGAAACAAAGAATGAGAATTAAGCAGGTTTTAAGCCGGATGAAGCAAAAAACAGAGTTTTCAGAAAGAGTTAAATTATTGCTGAAATGATAAAAAAGTCATACTTTAGAGTATGATAAATTTGTGCTATTTTAAGAAATTTAAGAAATGCAAATGTTTGACGTTGTAACCTTTGGTTCTGCCACTCGTGATATATTTGTCAGGAGTAAAGACTTCAAAATTATAGAGAGCCCTGATTTTGTGACCGGCAAAGGACTGGCCGTTAATGCCGGTTCGAAGGTTTATGTCGATGAGCTAATTTTTGCTTCCGGCGGCGGGGGAACGAATACGGCTGCCACATTCGTTTCGCAGGGTTTGAAAGTCGCTTATGTTGGTTTGGTGGGTAATGACAGCTCCGGCAAAGAGATTGTCGCGGAGCTTAAAAAAATCGGCGTTATTTGTGATTTTGTTAAGGATACGGACAAAGCTGATACGCCGGTCAGTATAATTTTATCGGCGCCCGGAAAGCCTGCCCCCCGACCTGTCCGTCGTAGTTTTAACGAAGGCGGAAGCCTTGGCGAAGGGGGGGAGCGCAGCATCCTAGTTTATGAAGGCGCTTCGCATTTGCTGGCTCCAGAAGATGTTCCCTGGAGCGTGATAGGCGAAAGTAAGTGGTTATATTTGTCGGGATTGTCTGGCGAATCATCGAAAGTTTTCGCTCCGATTATCAATTTTGCCGAAAAAAACGATATCAAGATGGCGGTTAATCCGGGGCATGACCAGTTGACTAGGGACTTGAATCTTTTAAGATCTTTACTGAACAAAATTAATATTCTGATAGTCAACCAAGAGGAAGCGAGTATTATAGCCGGAATCGATTACCAAAAAGAAGAATTATTTAAAAAATTAGACGAGTTGGCGGACGGTGTCGTAGTAATGAGCAAGGGGCCCAACGGGGTGGCGGTTTCTGATGGTAAGACGATTTATCGTGCCGGAATTCCGGAATCCGGTTATGTTGACAGAACTGGTTCGGGTGACGCCTTCGGTTCGGGATTCGTTTCGGCCATTGTGCGAGGAGAGAATATTGAATCAGCTATTCAATTGGGCACGGCTAATGCCACTTCGGTCGTGCAGAAAATCGGCGCCAAAAACGGCATACTGAAGAAAGATGAATGGGGGGAATGGAAAAGGGTCGAAGTAGAGAAGGCGCCAATAAAAAGCTAATTTAAGTGAATAAATTGCGAAATTTCGCTACGAGAATACAGATAAATACAGATATACAGACGAAATAAAGACAATGATAATCTGTATATCTGTAAAAATCTGTAGTCTGTAGATATTTTATGTCTAACAATATCGCCATTTCTAAAATAGCTAAACTTTTGAGGATGCCAGACGAGGGCATACTGGTCGATTTATTTGAAAAAATGGAAAAAATTACGGGCAAGAAAACCGTGGCGGAGAAAATCTATGAGGAGAATCAAAGCATAGTTGGGCAGAGACTGGGTGATTTGGGAATTACCGAAGATAAGGCTGATTCTCAATATGTGGAAATGGAACTTTTGAGGAAAACCAGGGAGGCCGACGAGGATTTGCATCATTTTTTGGGGAATCCTGATTTTGGTTCGCCGGACGGCTGCAAGAAATTAATAGAAGTGATTGAAGAAGCGAAACCAGGGCAAGAAAAAGGGTTTTTCTTGAAAGAAGCAAAGATGCGCGACTTTTTGTTTTTGAACCCGCCCCAAAATATCGTTAAAGCGTTGGGGTATAAAAATATAAAGGAGGCCTTGGAGAAAGAAAGCGTTTATCATATTTTTGCCGCCTTGAGGTTCGCCGAGAACGAGCGGTGGCTGAATAATTTCTTCTTTCGGCCTTATCATGATTTATTAACAGACAGTTTTGAGGAAAGAGAAATCAAGGTGGAGGTTTTGCCTGAAAAATTGGGAAAAATCGGCGCCGAATACACTGGGAAAAAACTTCACCACATCAGCCATTTGAAAGAGGCTGGCATGGTGTTTATTATTCCCGCTTCGCGCGACAGTTATCCCGGCCAGACTCTGGAAAATTTTACTTTGATTTTTCATTATCTCTACGAAGTCGAATTCTATTCCCGCATTTTTAGAAAATACACGAGCTTACCAGATTTCGGGCGGAAGGTTGTTGAGTTGCTGGCGGCTAATGTTTCTTCCGCGTCATTGCCCAAAGAAGGGACGGCTTGGAGGATTATTCCTCGATATTTGGCGAAGCTTAATGAGTCCGATCCCCGTCTTTTCGAGCCCCACATTAATTCCGAACCGCTTCATTGGTTGAAAGCGGAAGGCGACATTGATAAGCTGGCGGAGAAAAATCCGCTGATCGGGCTTTCTTTTTGGCGCGGCATCGATGACTTTGTCGGCGAAATATTCCACGCTGGCAAAAAAGGTGACGACCTGGTCAGTTTTGATTTAATCGATAATTTAATCTTTTTATCCCGAGGTGGAATCGGAAAATATCTTTATCATCAGCAGGAAGCCCTTTGGAATAAGATTTTTATCGAATTCGCTGGTCTTGAAAAAATGGAAGAAATTTTGGCGGAGAAGCTCGATAAAGGGTGGATTGAGCTGAAATGAAATTTCAGCTAAAATCAGAAATCCCAATCCCGAATTCCGAAAAAATGACCAATCTTCAATAATTAAGAAATAAATTGGATATTGGTTGCTGGGTATTTATTCGGCATTCTGGCTTGGTTATTGATTATTTGAGTGAATCCTTACGACATTCTTAAATCCGCACAAAAAGGAAAATACGCTATTGGCTCGTTTAATTTTTCAACCGCCGAGATTTTAAAAGCGATAGTTTTGGCGGCGAAAGATTTGAATTCCCCGATTATTGTTTCGACCTCCGAGGGCGAGGCGGAATTTATTGGCATGCGCGAAGCAGCCGCATTGGTTAAAGCGTGGCGCGCGGGAACAAAATTGCCGATTTTTCTTAATTTAGATCACGGCAAATCGTTAAAATCTATCAAAAAAGCATTAGCCGCAAGTTATGATATGGTTCATTTTGACGGGTCGGAGTTAAGTTGCGAAAAAAACATCACGGAAACTAAAAAGGTTGCTGATTTTGCTTGTGATTTTGAAAAAACATTTGACAAAAGAGTAATTATTGAAGGCGAATTGGGCTATTTGCGGGGCAGTTCGTCTTTGCATAAACAAAAATTGGAGATTAAGCCAGAGGATTTAACCAATCCGGAACGAGCGAAAGAGTTTGTTGAAAAAACCGGCGTTGACTCGCTGGCTATTGCCATCGGCAACGCGCACGGTGTTTTTATCGAAGGCGGGCCTGCCCTCCGAAGCCTTGGCGAAGGAGGGGAAAGATTGTATCTGGACAGGTTGGCGCAGATTAAAGAGGCGGTCGGCGAGAAGGTATTTCTGGTTTTGCATGGCGGCTCGGGCATCCCGGATGAAGACGTTAAAAAATCTATCGAATCAGGAATCGCAAAGGTTAACGTGAATACCGAATTGCGCGTGGCTTATAAAGAGGCGCTGGATAAAGAATTAAAAGAAAAGTCGGAAGAAACAACGCCCCATAAAATACTTGAACCAAGTTTAGAAGCGGTTAAAAAAGTTGTAGAAGAAAAAATTAGATTATTTGGGTCGGAAAATAAAATCACATAACATATAACACCAAAACATATAACAATTTGTTACATGCTACATGTTATATGTTACATGAAGTTGTGGCAAAAATATTTATCACACGGAAGATTCTTGAGGTAGGAATTAAATTATTACAAGAGAAGGGGTTTGAAGTTGAAGTCAGCGATTTTGACGGCGTTTTGCCGCGCGAGCAATTGCTGGTAAAAATAAAAGGTGCGGACGCAGTTTTGTCTTTGCTGACTGACAAGGTAAATGCTGAATTTTTCGACGCCGCCGGGCCGCAGCTAAAAATCGTGGCCAATTACGCGGTCGGTTATGATAATATTGATGTTCCCGAAGCTAAGAAGCGGGGTATTGTCGTGACTAACACCCCGGATGTTTTGACTGAGAGTGTCGCTGAACACGCCATTGCTCTGATGTTTGCTCTTGCTCATCGTATCGTTGAGGCGGATCAATTTATGCGGGATGGCAAATATATCGGCTGGGCGCCAATGCTGTTTTTGGGCAATGATTTGGTTGGTAAAACTTTGGGCTTGGTTGGTTTGGGCAGGATCGGCGCGGCGGTGGCAAGACGACTGGAAAAGGGGTTTGATATGAAAATTATGTATTTCGACGTTCATCGCAACGAAGACCTTGAAAAAGAATATGGCTTGATGTATGCTGATTTACAGACCGTCTTAAGAGAGGCGGATTTTGTTTCAATTCATGTTCCGCTTTTAGAAAGCACGCGGCATCTGATAGGAGCGGAGCAGTTAAAAATGATGAAACCAACCGCTTATTTGGTCAATACTTCCAGGGGGCCGGTTGTTGATGAAAAGGCTCTAGTCGAGGCTTTAAAAAGCGGGATTATAAAAGGAGCGGGCCTGGACGTTTACGAAGAGGAGCCGAAGATGGCGCCAGGATTAGTGGAGTTGAATAATGTTGTCATTACTCCTCATACCGCTTCCGCTACCGAAGAAACGCGCGGCGCCATGTCTGAATTGGCGGCGAAAAATATTATAGAAGTATTGGAGGGGAGAGTGGCAGTTACTCCCATAAAATGATCGAATTATTCTAATTGCTCTAATTATTCTAAGGAACGACCAATAACCAAACCAGAATACCGAATAAATACCCAACAACCAATATCCAATTTATCTCTTAGTTATTGAAGATTGGTCATTTTTTCGGAATCAATGCGGAATTGGAAATCGGAATTTTATAACAGTGAAACTGATATATTGGCGAAGCCAAGCTAAGCTTGGCGAAGCCGTTATTAGAAATTAGGTCAATTAGAAATTAGAATAATTTTAGAGGCAAGAAAATGAAAATCGTATTATATCGAAATAAGTGCATCGGTTGCGGCAGCTGCGCCGCGGTTTGCCCGAAATACTTCGAAATGGCCGAGGATGGTTTTTCGCATATCAAAGAATCGCAAAGAGATTCGGAGGGTAATGATTTTTCGGAAATAAAAGAAGATGATAAGAAATGCGCCGCTGAAGCGGCGGATGTGTGTCCAGTGCAAATCATTAAAATCACGTAACATGGAACACATAACATATAACAATTGCGAATCCGTATTTTTGTTACATGTTACATGCTATATGTTTTGTGAAGTATGACTGAATTAACCGCTCAAATTAGAGAAAAAATAGGAGGGGGAATTAAGACTTTGCGAAGGCGGGGAATACTGCCGGCGATTTTATATGGCAAGGGCAAAAATTTGCCGCTCCAGGTAAATTATCAGGATTTCATAAAAGTTTTAAACGCAGCCGGGGAAAGCACCCTAGTGAAGCTGAAGGTAGAAGGCTCCAATGGCCAGATAGAGGAAAAAAATATTTTGATTCACGACGTGAAAAAAGAACCGATCGGCGATAAATTTATCCACGCCGATTTTTATGAGGTTTCAATGAGCGAAAAAATCACCGCGGCCGTTCCATTGGTTTTCGTTGGTGAGTCACCGGCTGTTAAGGCGCTGGGCGGAACGTTGGTGAAGAATGTAAACGAAGTGGAAATAAAGGCTTTAGCTAAGGATTTAATAAGGGACATTGAAGTGAATGTCGGGGTTTTGGCAACCTTCGACGATCGTATCGACATCAAGGACTTGGCGGTGCCGTCCGGGGTGGAAATACTGGCCGAACTCAATGAGGTGGTTGCGTTGGTTTTGCCGCCACGCAAGGAGGAGGGGGGGGTTGCCACACCAGCTGAAGGAGAAGCAACCGAAGCCGGGAAAGAAAAAGGGGGAGCAAAGCCGGACGAGGCAGAAGAAGGAGAAGAAAAGTAAGGATTAGAATCTTTTTTATCGCACTCTTTTTTGTATTCAAAGTTGTGCGCAAATGGCTTACAATTACTGTTTTTCTTTTGGCGGAAACTGCTTTAATCGTCCTGTCTTTTTTTGTTATACCAGCCAATCGCTCTAGCGCCGAGGATGTCGGCCGGCTTAAAGACGGGCTAAACCAGCAATTGGAACAGATTCAGCGGCAGATTGAAATTTATCGCGGCCAGATCAAACAGCGGAGCGCAGAATCTGTGAGTCTAAACAGGGACATCGCCATTTTGGACGACCGGATTGCCCAAAGTGAATTAGAGATCAAGCAAACCGAACTTGCCATAAAAAAGATCGATGTTGTTTTAGAGGCGCAAAAACAGGAGGTAGCGAACGTTGACGAACAGCTGGGTCAAAGAAAAGTTTTGTTGTCGGAGTATTTGAGGACGATAAATGATTACGACCAGAAAAGTCTACCGGAAGTACTTTTGGAGAATCAAAATTTCTCCGATTTTTTTAATGAGATTCAGTTTTTAGATGAACTTCAGGACAAAATAAGAATTGGTTTTCAGGAAATATTGTCTTTGAAAAAAAGGCTGGAAGGGCAAAAAGCCGAACTGGAGCAGGAAAGGCGGCAGCAGGACGATTTGCGGACGCTTCAACAGTTTCAGCAAAGATCGCGGCAGGAGCAAAAAGACAAAAAGGAAGATTTGTTTACGAAAACCAAGGGCCAGGAATTTTTATTCAGCGCTTTGATAAAAAAAGCTTATTCAGACAGCGCCTCGATTAAAAACCAGCTTTATTTGCTTGAGGGCGTCGGTTTGCGCATGACCCTTGAAGAAGCAATAAGCCGCGCGGAGCATGCCAGCGAGAAAACCGGGGTCCGCCCAGCCTATTTGCTGGCGGTTCTTAAAAAAGAATCTTTATGGGGAATGACGGTCGGAACCGGTTTCTGGCGAACCGACATGAATTCCAGGGACCACCAGGCTTTTATGGCAATCTGCGGAAAACTGAAACTCGACCCGAATAAAATGTCCGTTTCTCGAAAGCCTGTTTATGGGTGGGGTGGGGCGATGGGTCCGGCGCAGTTTTTGCCGAGCACTTGGCTGGATTTAGAGTCGGATGTCGCCCAATTAACCGGTCATAATCCACCCAATCCATGGGATATAGACGATTCTTTTGTGGCCGCCGGCCTGAAGCTGGCTAAGGACGGCGCCAATTTCGGGACTTACGACGCCGAATGGAAGGCGGCAATGGTTTATTTCGCCGGCAGGAACTGGAATAACCCTCTTTATCGTTTTTATGGCGACAGCGTAATGGACATGGCGGGCGATATTCAGGCGCAGGTCGACGCGATAGGAGGGAAATAAATTCCTCCCTCTTAAGTTAAGGTGAGGAGTTTGGTTGTGTTGCGGAATAAAAAAAGCCCTCGGGATGAGGGTTTTATTGGTCAAATTTTACGCCGCAGCGTGGTTAAAAGTTGGGATTTTTCTTACTTTTTTTATCGTTCCTTTTGGGCCAAACAAACCAATTTTCGTATTTGGAGCATTCAAGCGTTTGGTATTCCAGCGGCAGAGGAACTGCAGCAACAACTTTGAACGCGGCCATGGTTGCCCCCTTATTTATTTCGTTAATTTTATCAGTTTTATCAAATCTTTAATCATTTTGTCAAGCTTTCCTTCCATTATATTTTCCAAATTGTGCCAGGATTTGCCGATCCGATGGTCTGTAATCCGATTTTGGGGATAATTATAGGTGCGGATTTTTTCGGCGCGCATAGCCGAGCCGATTTGGTCCCGCCGTTCCTGGGCGATTTCTTGTTGTTGCCGCTGCCTCTGAATATCGTAAATTTTAGTTCTCAAAATATCCATTGCTAATTCCCGATTTCTAGCTTGCGATCGTTCGATTTGGCACTCAACAACGATGCCGGTTGGCCTGTGCGTCAGGCGGACGGCTGTTTCGACTTTGTTAACATTTTGTCCGCCAGGCCCGGATGATCTGAATGTCGCGTAGTCCAAATCGTTCGGGTTTATCTGGACTTCAACCGCCTCCACTTTGGGTAAAACGGCCACGCTGGCCGTTGAAGTGTGAATCCGGCCGCTTTTTTCTGTCTTCGGTATGCGCTGGACTCGGTGGACGCCGCTTTCATATTGCAGCTGGTCATAGGCATCTTCCCCCTTGATTTCCGCTGTTAAACTTTTATATCCGCCAAGAGGAGATGGGTGGCCGTCCAAAAGCAAAAATGCCCAGTTTTGTGTTTGGGCGTATTTCTGATACATTCTTAAGAGGTCGCCGGCGAAAAGAGACGCTTCTTCGCCGCCCGCCCCGGCGCGAATTTCCAAAATAATACTTTTAACCATAAAACTAATACCCCCCCCTTTTTTTTTAAGGGAAATCCAAAAGGATTTACGGGGGAGGAATAATGATATTAGTTCTTCTTTTTTCTTTCTTTTTTGACTTTCGGTACGCCTTTCTTTCCCATTCTTCTTTTGAATTTTTCGACTCTTCCGGCTGTGTCAACCAATTTTTCCTTGCCGGTATAAAAAGGGTGGCAAGCCGAACAGATTTCTACTCGCAGTTCTGATTGCGTCGATCCGGTTTTGATCGTATTTCCGCAAGCGCATTTTATTGTCGCGTCCGGATGATATTTTGGATGAATAGCTTTTTTCATTAAGAGTTGCCAACAGTCTACGGACTACAGCTTACCGCTTTTGGCAAAAGTTCAGAAGCGGTAGTCTGTTAGCAGTAGTCGGTGAGCATATACCACGCCATTCTATCACAGATCAGATTTTTGACAAGTGTCAGGTATGCGAATGTCGTACCAAAATGATAATTTCAATTCGGGGGAGTTGACAAGATTTTTTAAACAGTGTAAACTCTGCTTATTGTTGAAGCGGTCTAAGGTTAATCCCGCGATAATCCTTAAATTCCGTACTCGATTAGACAATTTTCCACTTTTTAATGCAAAAAAAATAATTTTAATTTTTCTATTTTTGTTTAACCTCAAATGAGCAGGCGATAGTTTGAGGTATTTGTGTTTGCGTTTTGATTTTGTCAATCTCCCGGCGGCCGGGCGCGCAAATTGCGCGCGAAGGTTAAGGCTGGGAAAAAATCGGCATGACTAAAAATTTTTCGAGGTATCAATTTAGTTCCGATTTTCCCGGGTTAGCCGAAATCCAGCTGAATTCCTACCGGTGGTTTATCGACCAGGGTCTAAGAGAGCTTTTCGACGAAGTTTCTCCGATCCGCGACTGGTCGGACGAGGAACTGGAATTGTCTTTTCGAGATTATTATTTCGACGAGCCGAAATTCAATGAGGTTGAATCGCGAATCCGAAGCGCGTCGTATGAAGCTCCCTTGCGGTGTCTTCTGAAATTAGTCAATAAAAAAACAAAACAAACCAGAGAACAAGAAGTTTATTTGGGTGATTTTCCTTTGATGACCGATCGCGGCACTTTTATTATCAACGGAGTTGAGCGTGTCGTGGTTTCACAGCTTATTAGATCCCCCGGTATATTTTTTACCGTCAGCTCTCTTCGCGGCGAACGGGAATTTTTTGGAGCGAAAGTTATTCCCAATCGCGGGGCCTGGTTGGAATTTGAAACCGATAGCGACGGGGTGATTTTGGTTAAAATTGATCGCAAAAGAAAAATTGCCGCGACCTCCTTGTTAAAGGCGTTCGGTATGGAGAGCGAAGAAAAAATCAAGAAAACTTTCGCCGATGTCGACACCAACAAAGATATCAAATTCATCGAGGCCACTTTAAACAAAGACCAAGCCAAAAATCAAGGAGGGGCCTTTATCGAGATTTACAAACGCTTGCGACCGGGCGATTTGGCCGCGGTTGACAACGCTCGGCAATTGATTGAGGCAATGTTTTTTAATTTTGAAAGGTATGATTTATCTAAAGTTGGTCGCTGGAAGCTTAATCAGCGATTGGGCATTAATAAGCCGATTAATAAAGAAACACGAGTTTTCAGCTTGGATGATTTGGTTTTGATGCTCAAGGAGATTATCAGATTGAACAACGCTCCTAGCGCTCATCCAGACGACATTGACCATTTGGCTAACCGTCGCATCAGGAGTGTCGGCGAATTATTGCAGAATAAATTGAGGATTGGTCTATCTCGGACCGAACGAATTATAAAAGACAGAATGAGTATTTTGGATACCGAAAATTTGATGCCCAGTCAGCTGATTAACGCCCGTCCTTTTATCGCGTCGGTTAAGGAATTTTTTACAGTGTCTCAGTTATCCCAATTTATGGATCAGGTTAATCCTTTGGCTGAACTCGAACATAAGCGCCGCGTTTCGGCGATGGGCCCGGGCGGCTTAACCCGTGAGCGGGCCGGTTTTGAAGTTCGGGATGTTCATTCAACTTATTACGGTCGCATCTGTCCGATTCAGACGCCGGAAGGTCCCAACATCGGCTTAATCGGCCATTTGGCTTGTTTCGCCCGCCTTAATGAATACGGTTTTATCGATACGCCCTACCGTAAGATACTCAACAACCGTCTTTCTAAAAAAATTGACTATCTTAATGCTTTTGATGAACAAAAGGTTAATATTGCTCACGCTGGTATCGTTCTCGATGAAAACGGTAATCTGTTGGAGTCTCGGGTGGAGGCGCGCGTCAAGGGTCAACCGAGCATTACCAAGCGGGAAAAAATAGACTACATCGATGTTTCTCCTCAACAATGTGTTTCGGTTGCCACCGCCCTAATTCCTTTTTTGGAACACGATGACGCGAACCGGGCCCTAATGGGTTCAAATATGCAGCGGCAGGCCGTGCCCTGCATTAAGCCTCAGGCGCCGTTGGTGTCCACGGGTTTGGAAAATAAGGCCGCGTATGACTCCGGTCATTTAATTATCAGTCAGGAAGACGGTGTGGTCAAAGACATTGACGCGGATAGCATCAAAATTCAGGGCGTCAAAGAAGGTATCGCAACCTACTCGTTGCAGACTTTTGTCCGCACCAATCAGTTTACTTGCGCCACCCAGCGTCCCATTGTAAAAAAGGGTCAGAAAGTTAAAAAAGGAGACGTTTTGGCGGATGGAATGGCGACCGACGGCGGCTGTTTGGCCTTGGGACAGAATTTGCTTTGCGCGTTTTTGCCCTGGCGGGGGGCTAATTTCGAAGACGCTATTATTCTTTCTGAGCGCGTGGTTAAAGAGGACCGTTTTACCTCGATTCATATCAAAGATTTTATTTGTGACGTCCGGGAAACCAAACTCGGTCCGGAGATCACCACCCCCGATATTTCCAATGTCAGCGAAGAAAAACTTAAGGACCTGGATGAGGAAGGAATCGTTCGAATCGGTGCTGAAGTCGGACCCAACGATATTCTGGTCGGAAAAATTTCTCCTAAGGGCGAGGTTGATTTGACCGCGGAAGAGAGATTATTGAGGGCGATTTTTGGCGAAAAAGCAAGGGATGTCAAAGACACTTCGCTGCGCCTGCCGCACGGCAAGCGGGGTCGCGTGGTTGGTATTCATATTTTTTCCCGCGAGAGGGGCGATAAGTTGCCGGTCGGAGTCATTAAGAGTATTCGCGTTGAAGTAGCGGAGCTGCGCCCGGTTATGGTCGGCGACAAACTGGCCGGCCGTCATGGCAACAAGGGCGTTATTGCCAAAATTTTGCCGGAAGAAGATATGCCTTATTTACCCGACGGTACTCCGGTGGATGTTATCCTTAATCCTTTGGGTGTTGCTTCCAGAATGAATATCGGTCAGATTCTTGAAACTCATCTGGGCTGGTCAGCTAATATTCTTGGTTACCGGGCTATTTGTCCCTCCTTGGCCGGACCGACGCATGAGATGATTCGTGTGGAACTTAAAGCGGCCGAGCTACCCGGAGACGGCAAGGTTATGCTTTTCGATGGCCATACCGGTGAGCCGTTCAATCAGAAAGTGACTGTCGGTTATATTTATATAATGAAATTAATCCATTTAGTCGAAGATAAAATCCATATGCGTTCAATCGGGCCCTATTCATTGATCACCCAGCAGCCATTGGGCGGCAAAGCCCAATTCGGTGGACAGAGATTCGGAGAAATGGAAGTCTGGGCTCTTGAAGGTTATGGCGCGGCTTACACGCTTCAGGAAATGCTGACTATTAAATCCGACGATGTGACCGGACGAGCCAATGCCTACGATGCTATTATCCGGGGCCGGAAAATTAAGACGCCCCAGGTTCCCGCCTCTTTTGACGTTTTAGTCAGCGAATTAAAAGCGTTAGGATTGGATGTTAGTCTGGAGGGTAGACGGAGGGAAGAGGGGGCAGAAGAATGAATCTCCCGCGGGTCTGGGGTTTGAAGTGCTAAAAATTCAAGCCAAATTAATTTAGCTAGCTGAACTAAATTTTGCTTTGAATAATTTATGTCTACCGTTACCGATTTCAAATCAATAAAGCTGAAGATTGCTTCCCCCGAGGAAATTCTTGCCTGGTCGCATGGTGAAGTGACCAAGCCGGAAACCATAAACTATCGCACCCAACGGTCGGAAAAAGATGGTCTGTTCTGCGAAAAGATTTTCGGGCCGGAAAAAGATTGGGAATGTTACTGCGGCAAATACCGGAGGATTCGCTACAAAGGTATTGTCTGCGATAAGTGCGGCGTTGAGGTTACCAGGTCGATTGTTAGAAGGGAAAGAATGGGTCATATCGAATTGGCCTGTCCAATTTGTCATATCTGGTTTTTACGCGGCATTCCTTCTAAAATTGGATTAATTCTTGACATTTCAGTCCAGGAATTGGAAAAAGTTATTTATTTTGCCAACTACATTATTACCAGCGTCAACGAAGAGGCCCGTCAGAAAGTTATTGAAGAAATCGACCGCGAATATAAAACGAAAAAGTCCGTTTACGCGACCAGATTCAAGAAGTCTTTGGCGGAAAAACCACTGAAAGAAAAAGCCGACAAGAATGATAAAAAAGATCTATCCGCCTCTACTTTGGAGAATCTTCGGGCCCGGCGGGATGAGGCCATCAGAGAAGTCCGCGGCCTTTATAAGCTCCGCATTCTCAACGAACTGGAATATTCCGATTTAAGCCTGAAATACGGTCATGTTTTTGAGGTGGGTATTGGCGCCGAGGCCGTCCGGAAGGTCTTGGAGGAGGTTGTGCTCGAGGATTTGAAAACAGAACTTCAGAAAATGGTTGTTTCCGGTCTCGAAACCCAAAAAGATAAATCTTCAAAGCGGCTGAAGCTGGTTGAAGCTATGCTAAGGGCTAGAATCAGGCCGGAATGGATGATTCTGAAAGTTCTGCCGGTTTTACCGCCGGACCTGCGTCCGATGGTTGCCCTCGATGGCGGACGGTACGCGTCATCCGATCTCAACGATCTTTATCGGAGGGTTATAAATCGCAACAACCGTCTCAAAAAACTAATCGAACTCAATGCTCCGGAGGTGATTTGCCGTAATGAAAAAAGAATGTTGCAGGAGGCTGTCGACGCATTAATCGATAATTCGATCCGTCAAAAACAATCTGCCGTGGCTTCAACCGGCCAGCGGCGACCTTTGAAATCTTTGGCGGATATTTTGAAGGGTAAACAGGGAAGGTTTCGCCAAAATCTCTTAGGAAAGCGCGTGGATTATTCCGGGCGTTCGGTAATTGTTGTTGGACCAGAACTAAAAATTCATCAATGCGGCTTACCAAAGCGCATGGCGCTGGAGCTTTTCAAGCCTTTTGTTATTCAAAAATTGGTAGAGCGTGAATTGGCTCACAATATCAGGCAGGCCGGACGCTTAATAGAGTCGGAAATCGACGAAGTCTGGGCGATTTTAGAAGAGGTGGTCAAAGACAGGCTGGTTCTTTTAAATCGCGCTCCGACTCTTCATCGTTTAGGCATTCAGGCGTTTAAGCCGGTCTTGATTGAGGGTAGCGCCATTCGGCTTCATCCGTTGGTTTGTCGCGCTTTCAACGCCGATTTTGACGGCGACCAGATGGCGGTGCATTTGCCTTTAGGGGAAGAGGCTCAAAAAGAGGCGAGTCGCATTATGCTGTCTTCGTGGAATCTTTTGAAACCGGCTACCGGCGAACCGATTGCTATCCCAACGCAGGATATGATTTTAGGATGTTACTGGATGACGAGAATCGTTGACGGTCTAAAGGGGGAAGGTCGGTTTTTCGCTTCTAATGATGAGGCTATTATGGCTTATCGGTTGGATGTGGTTGATCTTCGAGCAAGAATCAAACTGCGGCTTAACGGGAAAATGGTGGAAACATGCGTGGGTAGAATCATGTTTAATGAAGTTATGGACGGCGAGGTTGATTTCATTAATGAAGAATTAGATAAAAAGGTTTTGCACAGAATCATCGCGCAGGTAATTGCCGGATGTGGCATTATTAAGGCCGCTTATGTCTTGGATAGGATCAAGGAGATTGGTTTTGAGTACGCGACTAAATCCGGTATTAGCTGGGGCATGGATGATTTAATTGTTCCCGTCAATAAAAAACAGATTTTAGAAGAGGCTGAAAAAGAAGTTGAGATGACGCACAAGCATTATTTGAATGGACTTTTGACGCGTGATGAGCGGCGCGTGAGAATTATAGAAATTTGGTTTTCGGTTATGGATAAAATTTCCAAAGAAGTCCGGCAGTCGTTGAGTCCCACCAACCCCGTTTTTATGGCGGTTAACTCCGGCTCCCGCGGTTCGTGGGGCCAAACAACGCAGATGGTGGGCATCAAAGGATTGGTTACCAATCCGGCCGGTGAAATTATTGAGTTGCCGGTGAAAAGCTCCTTTAAGGAAGGATTTAACGTTTTGGAATATTTTATTTCTACCCACGGAGCACGGAAAGGCGCTTCGGATACGGCCTTGAGAACTTCGACTGCCGGTTATCTGACGCGGCGGTTGATTGACGTAGCGCAGGATTTGATTATCACCGAAGAGGATTGCGGCGACAAAAGCGGCATTGTGGTTTATAAAATAGACGGTGAAGAGTTGGGTCGGGATTTGAGTTTAAGAATCACCGGCCGCGTTTCACTTGAAGAAATCAAAACGAAGCAAAAAGTATTGGTCAAGTGTGGTCAGATTATCGACAAAGAAACTGCTAAGGAAATTGAGGCCGCTGGCATTAAACAAATCAGACTGCGTTCGGTTGTCGGCTGCGGAATGAAACGGGGAATCTGCCAGAAGTGTTACGGTTATGATTTGGGAAACAATCAACTCGTAAAATTGGGCGAGGCGGTGGGAATCGTTACTGCTCAGGCCATCGGCGAGCCAGGCACACAGCTGACCATGAGAACATTTCATACCGGCGGCGTGGCCGGCGGCGGGGATATTACACAGGGCTTACCGCGCGTCGATGAAATTTTTGAGGTCAGGCCTCCGAAAGGCCGGGCCCTGATTTCAGAAGTAGAAGGAAAAGTTTTGTCAGTTGAGACTAAAGAAAACAAGAAGATTATAACGATTAGGGGAATGACGGGAAAGTCGAGCAAGGAAAGACCGGGAATTGTCGAGTACTCGGTTTCTTTGGATCGCGGCATCTGGGTTGTCAAAGATGATAAGGTGTTGTCGGGTCAGCAATTAACCGAGGGGCATATCGACTTGCGGGATCTTTTTAGATTGGCTGGTAAGGAAACCGTTCAGCGATATATCATAAAGGAGGTTCAAAATATCTATACGTCGCAAGGGGAAGGAATTAATGACAAATATATCGAGATTATTATCCGGCAGATGTTTTCTCGGGTAAAAGTTTTGGACGCGGGCGATACTAATTTGATAGCCGGCGAGATTATTGAACGAGGGTATTTCCTGGAAGAAAATGAAGTGGTGAGCAAAAGGGGCGGTAGACCGGCAAAGGTCCAGGATTTAATTATGGGAATCAGCCGAGTTTCTTTAAGCACAACCAGCTGGCTTTCAGCCGCGTCTTTTCAGGAGACTGCTAAGGTTCTTATCGATGCCGCGGTTCAAGGTAAGGAGGATAAATTAAAAGGACTCAAGGAGAATGTAATTATCGGTAAGTTGATTCCGGCTGGAACCGGATTAAAACAAGATTTCGCGTAAATTTTTCCCGCACCAGTCCCGCTAAATAAGGCGGGCGAAAGGATGTGTTCTCGAAGCACTATGTGTGGGCGACCGGCTCCCGCTATGGCAGGTCGGGCGGGGTGCCGCTTGTCTGTCTGGGCCGCGGCATTCGGCCGGGGCTCTACTGGCTCGGGGTCGGCAGCTCGGGTGGCCTCTGGGGGTCCGCGTCCTGCGGTAGTCGTTAGGACTTCGGGCTTTGGCGTCTTGGACCTTTCGGTATTTGACTCTTGGTTTCCCCGCAAATTTTTCATAGTCCTTCGCCGAAGGCTACGGACCTACAAGCAGGGCGCCTAACGCGCCAAAGGGCAGATCAAAACGATCTGCCCTGCATAATGCCAGATACATTCTGGACTCCTTGAGACCATAATCTCATGGCGTT
>CAYYTW010000003.1:0-42101 GCA_964474765.1 uncultured Candidatus Saccharibacteria bacterium | reverse complement strand
CGCCATGAGATTATGGTCTCAAGGAGTCCAGAATGTATCTGGCATTATGCAGCAATTGTATAATGCCACCCTATTAAAAGTTATTGACTGGCGCGAGACTCGCGGAAAGAATATACCATTGACCTCAAGACGCTTTGGTTATTCTCGGCCGACGATTCACCAATTGATTAAAATCAAAAAATCGCGTCCAAGTCAAGGGGGCGACCTACTTTCGCATCGTAAAGACGATACTATCATCGCCTGTCCGCCGAAAGCCTCGGCGAAGGCGGAGCCTCAGAGTATTTTCCGCCAGAGGCGGATCCGCTCTTCGGCGGACACTTCTGAGCCTGCCCACCCACCTTTTTACGATCAAACAAAGGGGGCGACCTACTTTCGCATCGTAAAGACGATACTATCATCGGCCTCAGAGTATTTCACTTCTGAGTTCGGAATGGGATCAGGTGGAACAACTCCAGCATCGCCCCCATTGTTTAACCACAATGAGAAAAAAGGTGGGCGGGTGAAGAACAACTCCAGCATCACCCCCATGAACTGAACGCGATTTTTTAAATAAAAAACTATTAACAATCACCAATTTTTTTAACTGTATATTCCCACTAAACGGGACCAAAAATGATTTATTAGTACCACTCGGCTTCACGCGTTACCGCGCTTCCACCTATGGCCTATCAACCTTGTCATCTGCAAGGAATCTATGAAGTCTAATCTTGGGAGAGGCTTCGCGCTTATATGCTTTCAGCGCTTATCCCGTCCGAACTTAGCTACCCAGCAATGCCCTTGGCAGGACAACTGGCAGACCAGAGGTTCGTTCTTCCCGGTCCTCTCGTACTAGGAAAGACTTCCCTCAAACTTCTAACGCCTGCGGCAGATAGGAGACCAACCTGTCTCACGACGGTTTGAACCCAGCTCACGTACCACTTTAAATGGCGAACAGCCATACCCTTGGAAGGTGCTCCCCCTCCAGGATGTGATGAGCCGACATCGAGGTGCCGAACCGTGCCGTCGATATGGACTCTTGGGCACGACCAGCCTGTTATCCCCGGGGTAGCTTTTGTCCGATGATCTTCCGCCTTTCTACGAAGAGCGGTCGGTTCACTAAGTTCTGCTTTCGCAACTCAACGCATCTCATTTAAAAAATGCGCCGTCATGAATTAAAAATCAATCCATGAGCGCGACATGTACGTCTTGCAGTAAAGCTGGCTTATGCCTTTACGCTATCAGACCGGTTTCCATCCGGCCATAGCCAACCTTATAAGCGCCTCCGCTACTCTTTAGGCATGATTGTTAATTCCCAGCTTATATCTCATCGAAGGAAGAATATAAGCATCTATGCATTGAAGAAAGTTTGATAATGTTTTGCTGATTAAATAAATTCTATACCCTGTCCGCTCTTTCTTAAATGTTGTTTCAATTTGAAACTTTTCTGACAATGCGTTTTGCAGCAATCTTAAATCAACGATAGAAAAACACTGCGTATTGATTAATAATGTTCTATGTTTTTTTGACTTGATTTGCCCGTCGTCCATAAACCAAACCGTTATCGCCAAACAGTTTAATAGCCGTCTAATTATTTTCGGGATTTTCTTTTTCCGCGATTTCTTATTATAAAATTGATGAGCAAAAAATCTTAGATTACCGCAAGACATTGTCTGGAATCCATAATTCCAATGAACTTTTCCATTCAGCGTCTTTTTTTTTGATCTTGGTTCCGATAAAACGAGATCCTTTAAATTCTTATACAGCCAATCAACATATTCTTTGTGTTTTACGCTCTGTTCCACTTTCAATCGATAAGTTCTTCCACCGTTCTGCGTCTCAAGACATCCATCGCCAAGCATCAAACCAACTATTATCTCTTTTTGCGTTTGAGACAATTTTATATACTTCTTGATCTCTTTAAGTCTATTGGTGTTCATAGTTTTGGAATATGCTCTGCGTCGCCGCAGAGATCAGACTATATCATCTCCGACATAACATCGGAGTCTGGCGTGTAGTCGTTGAGGATCCCGCGCAAATCTTATACGGTTTCCTGCTGATTGTCCGTCGTTCGAGCTAAGCTCGATGCCACCGAAAGATTTTTACTGTCCGATTTTATAGACGAGTACTTTCGGATACACGGATTTTCCAGCATACAGCCAGAATGCCCCATTGCATATTCGCCACATAACTTCGCTTATGGCTTAAGTAACGGCAAAACCACAAGCTACTGAAGCAAACAAGCTTTAAGGCAAGCGCCCCACTTAAACTACCCGAGTGGCACTGTTTCTGGCGCAACTACCAACTTCCAACCACCAACAACCAACAAAATTTTTGTTGGCAGGCCGCCGAAGACGGTCGTGTTGGAAGTGGGCTGCTGATAGTTACGCCAGGTTAGAATTATAGACCCAGAAGGCCGGTGTTTCATTGGCGGCTCCACTCCTCCCGAAAGAGAAGCTTCAAAGCCTCCCGGCTACGCTACGCATCTAAACCCATAATTCAATACCACTCTATAGTAAAGCTCCCGGGGTCTTTTCGTCTAGCCGCAGGTAGTCGGCATCTTTACCGACATTGCATTTTCACCGGGCTCCTCGTTGAGACAGTCCCCCAGTCGTTGCGCCTTTCATGCGGGTCTGAACTTCATATTAGCCCATTATTACTAATGGTATAGACTATATCTTCGTCAAGCACGTTGACACGTGTTTGCGCCGGCGTATTGTGATAGTTTATGCTACCACCTGTCATTTTTAGACAAGTCGTTACGGGCCCAGCACCTTTTATGTCTATTAACGCCACAAAAGGCGCTGCCTCCAGCACTATTTCTTCTAGTCATTAATTTTTTGATTATAAAGAAAAGGTGCTGGGTTCCCACGGTATTACCCTTCTTTCAATGCTTAATCCTTGGTTATTAAGCTCATGGTAGGGCTTCACCGTTATTAGCCGGTTTTATTGCCCTTATCACTAAAGGCACTGGCAACTTTCTTACCAGACAAGGAATTTCGCTACATTAACACGGTTATAGTTACCGCGGACGTTTACTGGTGCTTGGCCCAATCAGCAACTACCAACATCCAACCTCCAACTAGCAACCGATTATTCCCGTTAGTTGTTGGGAGTTGAAAGTTGGCAGTTACCGTCAGGTTTAACATTCCAGCACTGGTCAGGCGTCACCCCCTATACATCCTCTTGCGAGTTAAGCAGGGAGCTGTGTTTTTGATAAACAGTCGCCAGGGGTCTTTCGCTGCGGCCTCGCGGCAGCTACCAACAAACAACCGCCAACAATCAACAAAATGCATCTGATGTTGTTGGTTGGAAGCTGTATGTTGGAAGTTCCGCAAGGCAGTCCTTATCGCTAACTTACGAACGCTATTTTGCCGAGTTCCTTAACGAGGAATCACCCGTTCACCTTAGGCTACTCGCCTCGCCCACCTGTGTCGGTTTTCGGTACGGGTTCCTTATTTTTAACTCTAGAAGCTTTTCTCGGAAGCTTGCTCATCCGAATCGGCCAGTCGAAACCAACCTTTTCTCAACCCTTAGATTTAACGCTTACCGGATTTGCCTGATAAGCATCCTTAGGCAAAGAATGGTAATCCAATAAACCACTCGGACTACTAAACTCCGTCACTCCATCGAAAAAATTTCGAAAAAATTTCGAAGAAAATAAGGAAGCGCAGGAATATTAACCTGCTGTACATCCCCAGCACATAATTATTTTATGTGCCAAGTTAGATCCGGCTAACCCTTGGTTGACTATCATTGCCAAGGAAACCTTAGGCTTGCGGTGTTTCGATATCTCATCGAAATTGTGGTTACTCATGCCAACATTCTCACTTCCCGACGCTCCAGCTCGACTCGCGTCGAACCTTCACTGCAACGGGAATGCTCCCCTACCGCCCTCGCGCTCCGCGCGAGGAAATCCGGAATCCAAAATCCGAAATCCAAAACAAATTCTAATTTCTCAATTCCAAATGTTCAAAACAGTTTTCCGTGTTTTGAATTTTAGTCATTGGAATTTTGATATTGTTTCGGATTTCGTGCTTTGATATTCGAATTTCCTTGTGCGAAGCACAAGGACCCATATCTTCGGTATCGAACTTAGTCCCATACATTTTCGGCGCGCCCTGGCGTACCATCCCGCACCTTTCCTGCCTCAAGACTATCAAAATTCCACAGATAGAGCCGTAAGGCGGCTTCGCCTTATGGCTACTGACAGATGATGGCCTTAAGTTGGGAAAGGTGCGGGACGGAATAGAATAGTGAGCTGTTACGCACTCTTTAAAGGATGGCTGCTTCTAAGCCAACCTCCTACCTGTCTAAGTCAGAACACTTCCTTTCACACTTAGTTCGATTTAGGGACCTTAGATGATGATCTGGGCTGTTTCCCTTTTGACCACGGAGCTTAGCCCCCGTAGTCTGACTCCCGATTTTTAGGCCTGCTGTAAAACAACTTTTTCTACTGCTACGAAAAATTGTCTTGCAGCAGGCCCAACCGCGGCATTCGGAGTTTGTTTGGATACAGTAGGAAAAACCATCTGCATCCATTCAGTGCTCTACCTCCGCGGCCAATCAATCGAGGCTAGCCCTAAAGCTATTTCGGGGAGAACCAGCTATTACCAGGCTCGTTTAGCTTTTCACTTCTTACCACAAATCATCCCATGGCGTTGTACGACCAACGGGTGCGGGCCTCCCCCCACTTTTACGCGGGGTTCACCCTGCTCATGGTAAGCTCGCTCTGGCTTCGGGTCCCGACCGCACAGCACGACGAATAATCGCCGACGCGCTTTTAACACTCGCTTTCGCTTCGCCTCCGTCCCGTAGGACTTAGACAAGCTATGCACTCGGACTCGTTGGCTCGTTCTGCAAAAAGCACCCCGTCACCGAGCACATAACAAGTTATGTGCTCGGCTCCGAGTCTTTGTAAGCTTATGGTTTCAGATCTATTTCACCGCCCTCACCGGGCTATTTTTCACCTTTCCCTCACGGTACTAGTTCACTATCGATCATCAAGAGTATTTAGCCTTGGCAAAGTAGTCCTGCCGGCTTCCGACAAGGTTTTCGTGCCTCGCCGTACTTAAGCTAGCCCCGCACTAATTTTGCCGTGCAACACACAACGATTAGCGTATTGCCACAAGAATTCATTTTCTCTCGCAGCTCGCGTGAGTGAATAGCTCCACCCGTTGTGGGCGAAGCGAGCTGCCGTCTTATGACCAGCAAAATTAGTGCGGGGAATAATAACTAGGAGCATAAAGCTGTTTTCACCTACGGGACTATTACCCTCTTTGGTTCCGCTTTCCAGCGAGATTTGATTAACAATGCCCCTCGATAAACTCGGGGTAAACTTTATTTTATGGACTCCCTCCGGAATGAATCCCACACCTCGTGAAAATTCATAAGGTATGAGATGCTCCGGAACGTTATTACCTTACAACACCACTGCTATGCAGTGGAAATCCGAAATTCTAAATCCGAAATCCGAAACCCTCTTACGCTAAAGCTTCAGGGGGCAAGCAGTACTAATTTAGAATTTGCCTGCCCGCCGAAGCTCGTTAGAGCGAAGGCGGGTTTAGAATTTCGATATTCGATATTCGTGCTTCCATTGCATAGCAATGGTTTAGGCTCTTCCCCGTTCGCTCGCCGCTACTGAGGGAATGTTCCTCCGCTAAAGCTACGGAACACAAGTTTATTGTATTAATCTCTTTTTCATAAAAGCATTGCCAGAACCGGATTTTAAATATTTCTCAAAACGCGCAGCTATCTTTTTGTTTCCAAAAATTCCTACCCACACTAATTTAACTGGCAATCTGCTTTTTGTGTATTTACACATTTTCTGATTATATTCAGATAATCTTTTTCTAATATTGTCCGTCAAGCCAACATAATAGCTTTTGTCTAAACATAATAAGATGTAGACATAATACATGTTTTTATTTTCCGATTATTTTACTTGTAATCCGAAGCTTTAGCGAAGGATTATTTTCTTTTCCTCCGCTTACTGAGATGTTTCACTTCAGCGGGTTCGCCCCTCGCATTCTGCTCAAAATCCTAAATTCAAAACACTAAATCCTAAATAAATCCAAAACAACAATTTACAAAATTCAAAACAGTAACGTTTTGGTCATTTGGATTTTGGCATTGGGATTTGTTTAAAAATTAGAAATTAGGATTTAGAAATTTAAGCAAAACGCGAGGTACGAGCGGTTTGCGCTCGTGGGTTTCCCCATTCGGAAATCGCCGGATCAAAGGTTGCTAGACACCTCCCCGACGCTTATCGCAGTCACGCCACGCCCTTCATCGCCTCTTGATGTCAAGGCATCCACCATAAGCCCTTAATATTTGGTCCCGTTTAGTAAGAATATAAATCATTACTAAACAGTAATTTTAATGATTATTAAGGTGATTCACTTAATATGTAATGCAATACATTACCTGCATATTCTTTTTTCAAAGTTCAATCACTCACAACCATTTTTGTCATTCTGAGCGAAGCGAAGAATCTCGTTAATTCCTCTCTCTGCTCAAAACAACAGCTTATGCAATCCGGGCTACTCGCCTGCGCTCTACGAGCTACGGCGGGTTAAATTCTTTTTAGCCAATCGGCCATCGCTTTCGGCTCGGTCTCTTGGAAAAGAAAAAAATAGCCGCTCTCGAAAGCGGCCACCACGAGACAAATAAATACACAGACAGTTTCCTAGCCGCTTTCTTTGGTTAACTTGATTAAATTAGTATTCATCAAAAAATTAATTACCCTCTTTATTACCATCGTTTCTACATCTTATTACAACTCTCGAATGCCTGTCAAGGGCTTGTGCTGGTCCATATGATATGATACACCCAGCTCTTAAAAAATATGAGGGGCAGGTATAAAAGAATGTCTCACCTCCTTCCCGTTTCCGATTCAGGCGGTGCAAACGGACAACGGGGCTCCCTGGCTAAAGGAATTTGACAGGCTCTGCAAAGAATTAGGATTGCCCCATTACTTTACCTATCCGCGGCATCCCAAACAGAACACCTATGTTGAAATATCGCATGGAGCGGATGAAAGAGAATTTTACCGGCAAGGAAATGTTTGTTCAATCCTTGAAGAAATGCGAAAGAGCATCGGGAATTGGGAAGATACTTGGAATAATTTCGGACCCCGCGAAGCCCTTGGACAGCTCACGCCCGCCGAGTATTCGCAAAGGATAAAAATGCATGGATTACCGACTAAAAATGTTATCGTTTTACAAACTTAGAGGTGTATCATATGTATCTGAACCTGGACATTCTCGCGTTATCCATAGAAGCATGGAACTTCTAATAGATTTAACAACAAAGAAACCGTGTTGTCTTTTTTCTCAACAGAAAATTTCTAATTCCCCGCACCGCTACACCGGTAACTCATAACATATACAAATTGACCGTTATCACATGTGTATAATGGTATTGTGCCTGCACCTATCACAGCAGAACACGGACCCTCATAAGTAAAGCCGCACGGAACAGTAGTAGTATTTAAAGTACATCTTGCACACCCTCCCTGCGGCCAGCTGGTACGGCAATCATTGCCGATACAGAGCCCGCTTTGACCCTTAACGAATCCGGCGACATCAAGCTTTTGGGAAGGATTCGCCGTCCCGATGCCGACATTGCCAGCACCATCAATACGGAGTCTTTCACTAGCACTTCCTCCAGAAGGTTTTGTATAAAATGCAAGACCGGCTTTTTGATTTGCTGTTGCATCTTCCCAGACGGAGGCAATATACCCCGTATTAGTTACATCAGTCCCAGCCGCATCCTCCAAATTGAAAACTAACGCATTCCCAAGTCCATTCGCAGCAGTTCCTGTAGTTGTAAGGCGAAGCCTAAGGTTGCCTGCTACATTATTTGTACTAGTTACCTCTCGTCGTATGTTTGTCTCGGTTGTGCCATTAACATCTAAAATACCTGCTGGGTTCGTCGTCCCGATGCCGACATTGCCGTCGAAAATAGCGTTGCTGTAGCCGCGCAAAGCGCCGCCGATGCCCAGGGCGCCGGACTTGTATTGGGTGGTTGTTCCGATGTTGATCGGCGCCTCGACATTGTCGCCGGGCGGAATAGCCGTTGGTTCAGTCCAAACCGCGTAAGCGATACCGGCGACCAAGATGATGGCCAAGAAAACAGGAAAGAGTGATTTGACAAGAATATCGCGTAAAGATGGTTTCATATTATTAAGTTTTAGGTTTCGGAAGCCTTTTTTATAGCCCCAGAAATCTCTCTTTTAATTAAGTATCTTTTTCTATCATACCCCCCCCAAGCCTAAGTCAAACAAAGTTATCCACAGATATCGTGCGCGGCTTTTCAAAAATTCTTGGCGAAAAAGCCTATCTTCTATTTCTTCCCAGCCACCTCTTCCCAAAATCTCTTAAAAAATTTTTCCATAAATTTGTGCCTTTTTTTACCGATTCGCCTACCTTCACACGTGAACATAATATTCTTCAAATGCTTAAGTTTAACTTCGTATTCTAATATTGCGGTATCAGCATCGGAATAACTGTGTTTTTCATTACTTCTGGCCAGTTTTTTTTCGGTGCCGGTATAAAGAACTGGCGTACCGATAAACCCAGCTGCGACAAAATCACGCGCTATCCCAACCGCTCCAATCGCATCAAGCTTGTCCGCGTCAGATAAAACCTTCGCCTCAATCGTTTCTGGTCTATAATTATTGCGATACCTATGGGCAACAATGCAATGCGCGACACGCTTTATCATGTCCCCATCTACCCCGTGTTTTTTGAGTATTCTTTGGGCTAACGCCGCGCCTTTTTCGGCATGGCAGAATTTACCCCGACATTTTAATTCATCACTTTTGCAGATGTCGTGCAGCAAAGCAGCAATCTCTAAAATCCCCAAGTCCGCTTTTTCTTTTTTGCCGATTGCCAACGCTAAGTTCCGTACTCGTTCAACGTGCGTCCAATCATGGCACCCGCTGGCCTTCTCAAAATAGTTTTTCGCCTCCGCCTCGATTTTTTTTACTAAAATTGCCGAAGGTAATTTATAACAGCGAGACTGATATATCGGTGAGCCGTTATAGGAAGCGTTTAATTTGGTGATTTTATTTCTCATTTATCAAATTAAAAAAGGGGGCCACGAATGACCCCGTAATAATAACAAGCAAATTTTCTTAAAGCAACAAGATTTCCGGTAATGTATCAATAAAATAATCGGGCGACGTTTCTTTCTCCAGCCGCTCCCGCGTGTAATAACCTTGAGTTAGGGCCACAGTTTTTGCGCCAACCGCCCTGCCGGCATCAATGTCATGCGCCATATCGCCGACCATCAAAGTCTCGGCCGGACTAAAACCCATTGATTTCATGACATAGGGCATTATCGCCACCTTATCATGAACGCTGCCGAAGATTCTCGGAAAATATTTTTTCAGACCGAGCGCCTCAACTTCTCTCAAAAGTTCGTAATGAAAGCAGGAACTAAGAATTGTCATATTAATGGATTGCGCCGCCAACAATTCCAAGGTCCTGCGAACGCCGCGATAAAGCCGGGGCTTGGGGTGTCCCACCTCATCCATACCTTGAAAAAACAAAAAATCAATTTCTTTCTGCTTGGCGCCAGGAAAATACTTGTTATAAAAATCCATATACGGCAGACGCATTTCATTTTTATACTCTTCCCGCGGTATGCGCGCCCCGCCCATTTTCTCAAACATTCTCATTGCTACTTCGTAATTATAATCAAAATCGTCGCGTATTACCCCGGAATAATCAAAAACAATATTCTTAACGCCTTCGATCATAACACCCTCCGCCAATGGAATCACAAAGAACTATTTTGTCTCGACTCCCGAAAGAATAACACTCTTGCCGTGTTTTGTCAAAATTTGTTTCGCAGGAATGACTCCCGCGGCGAATTCTATGCCAACAGCACATAGCGATCGCGCTTCCCTTTTCCTAAAACATTAAAACGGTTATATTCAACTTCTTTAAACTTTCCGGCCTTGCCTTTTTTCACCAATGTTTCCCACAAACTCTCCATCCGAGGTGAATTAACCGTGTCGGAATAAAGCGGCAAGCCATAAAGCATCCGCGAGTAGGCGTTCATCAAATACATCCGTCTCGTGCCCAATCCCTGTTTCCATAAATCCTCATGGGTTTCAATCCAGCCAATAAATGGCTTATCCTTGAAATATTCCAGATACTCTTCGGGACATTTTGTATTAAGCCTTAATTCGGAACGACCGATTATTTTATCACCATCCACGTCAACAAAATAAGTCAGCCGTTCAGTGTCACCGGCCTCTAAAAAACCTTGCGGATAAGTTTTTGTCTGCTGGGCCAAAAAAGTTTCTTTCCCGTCGCAATGGCGCACCCGAAAAAAATCCTCAAAATTACCAAGCGTATAATCGTTGGGGCTAAGAAATTGGCCGCTTTTAAACTCAAAAAAATGTAACACCTCTTCCGGAACGTCAGCAATAGTCACACTCTCTATTTTCCCATCGGGAAAATACTCCGAAAACACCCTTTGCTTCTCGGAAAAATCGGTTGTTTCTTTTTTAAAATTTAATTTTTCCGGCATACCCGGTAGCAGTCCGCCCATATTAATTCTAATAAAGGCAGGACTTAAAATTATTACTTTTGTTATACGGGACAGAAAAGATAAATAATTAATGGCGGATCACTACCGGGCATAGAATTAAAATTTCTAATTTCTACGATGCGATTCTTTTTGTCCGCGAAACGAGCGGATTCCAGAAGAAAAAGCCGGCGGCTACGCCAAGAATAGATCCAAAAAAGTCGTAGGCGAGATCAAACTTCGTATCGGCGCTTATATCCAAACCGTAAACCCCGGAAATACGAGTCTTCAAAACAATATCCGCCGCGTATTCATAGACTTCCCAACCCAAGCCGCAGAAAATAATAAACCCGAAAGCCGCGGCAATGGCATAACTCTCGCGAATCCCCCATCGTTGATTGAAGATAACCGAGACAACAATGACACTCGTGAAAGGTATAAGAAAATGCAACAACTTATCAAACTCAAATCCGAATTTATAAAGCCGGTAAAGACCAAGGTCGCCAAGCGCGTTACTGATAAAAATGAAAACAAGCGCAAATTGCAACAGGTCCGCGGCGCGATTTTTCCTGACAGCGTCTATTTCGTTTTCCGCAACATGAAGCAAACGCGGCAAAAAAGCGATTAAGACAGCGTAGACCAAAGCCGCGCATCCCATGTATCGGACATTATAAAAAGAAGGAAACCACGAGACGGGAAAAATAAGCAAAACAATGCCGGCGCAGAGAGATATTGCGATAGATATCTCGACAAAAGTATTCATCGATTAGATACAGCGCGATGCGAAATTTATCGATTTTAATAGATCATTTTTGTCATTCTGGGGAAGTCCGCCAACTGGCGGACGACCGAAGAATCTCGTCGAAAAGATTCTTCACTACGCCTCGCGGAGTTTACCATGAATCGCATCAAAGGGTTCAGAATGACGATTAAGATATGGCGGTAAACTTAATTCCCACAACTGGCATTGCCATTTGAGCCCGCTCCGGCTCCGAAACTAGGCGACGGCGCGTCGCTGGAAAGATTCTGGCCGCACTCGCTTGGCGGTGCGGAAAAACCGAAACAAATCGCGTTAAGCAAACTTTGAGGATCTCTTCCGGAAGAAACCGTTACGCCGTTAATAACCAAGGTTGGCGAGCCCTGAACATTATATTTAATGTTATCATCCTTATCAATGTCAAATGGCGGATACTGACTGTTAGCCCAGGCGTTTTGGTCTTTGAATTTTTTCTTGATTTCAAATTGCGCGTCGGCGGCTGCAACACAACCACTTAACGCGTTGACGTCGATTTTGACAGCTTTCAGGCAAACGGCGGAATCGGCTTTTTCCGCGAAACACTTCAGATAACCGCTCAATTTATCAAAGCCCTGCCGCCCGAGGCAATACTGCCTTAAATTCTCGTCAATTTCTTTTTCGCCGTGCATCGCGTAGTCTACAAACTTTAAGCTGAACTTGATTTTGGAACCAAGCAGGTCAACGACCGGCAAAATCCCCTTTTCCGCCTGTAATCCATACGGGCAATAACTCATAACAAATAACTTGACTTCCGGAATATCTGTTTTCTCAGCTGGTTGTTGCGGCTGCTGCTGGCTTTGCGGATTTTTCCATGTATCCATATCGAAAACCTGCGGGAAAAAATTCTTGCCGTCTTCGCTGACATAAGCCGTTAAACTCTGATCAGCCGCCTTAATTGTCAGCTTATACAAGCCGTTCTCTTCGCTCATGTCGCTGATCGAGGCCGTTGTGCCCGGCGAAACCAACTGTTCGTTGATAAATTTTTCCGCTTTGGCCATGATCGCGTCTTTACCCAGCGTCACGCTCTTTTTTGACAGATGGAAATAGCCGTAAACGGCCAGTCCGGCCACCGCCGCCAGGACAATGGCCGGAAAGATAAATTTGTAATATTTTATGGCGTCAATGCTTACGGCTGTCTTTTTTTCTGTTTTCGTTTCCATAGATGGTATTTGTTCCATTAGAAACCAACTCTTTCAGTCTGATTTCTAGCGGAATCGAGGCTCCTTAAACCTCTATTAATTATCTTATTTTTTATAAGAAAATAGTTCGCCGCAATTTTTACATTTGCAAAAAACTTCACTCAATGGACTAAATGTATATGAGCCATCTCCTTTATCTGAGCCGACACCACTGCGAGTTTCAACAACCTCTTTACTGCGACACTTTGGGCATTCTTTTTTATTGGTAGTTTCCATAAATTTATTTCTCAATTAAATTTTCGACCTTGCTTTTGGCTTTCTCCGAAAGTTGTTTTGCTTTTGAACGGGCTTCGTGGGATTTTTGAATCAAATCTGCAATTTTTTGCTGGGTAGATTTTGGGAGGACCGGAATGATTAAGTTTTCTACATCTTCATCGGTAATAGTGGGATAAGAAGTCCCGGTTGTTGGCTTTTCGAATTGCAGTTTACCAACAATGGAGCGTGAAACCACAAATAAGTACTCTTTCATAACTTCCGGCGCGCTAAATACTGAAAAGGCACCACTACATATGAAATTGTTATCAAAATTATTTGGCACAATAGCTATGGCACCCCTTGTAGGTCGTACCCTTGAAACTAAAAGTTCGCCGCCTTTTATCGGTATGCGTGCATTGGCCGGTAGCTCTTTACCGAATTATCTCATTAAAACTCACATCTCCGCCTCCTACGTTGATATCACTAATCTCTACATACTTATAAACTTCTTCTGATTTTGTTCTAGTTTTTGCTTTTACTCTCCGCACCAGCTCTTTTAATAACTTTGCATTATGCTTTTTGAGTTTCTCAACTAATTTGTCATACTTCGGCTGGAAGTATTCGGCATCGGCGCGATGAGCAGATTTTATTTCAGAAAGATTGACGATATACGACAGGTTGTCCTCAACCTCAAAATTTTTCAACCCCAACTCCTCCAAAAGTAAATTTTCAGCTTGAGAATAAAGATTTCTTGAGATTAGATAATTTTTGTAAGCATTATTAACATCGTCAATTATACCTTCGGCAATTTTTTGGGAAATTTCAGGAAGTTTCAAGCCCATCAAAAGATTTTCAGAAAATCGGGGATGCCCTGTTCCACCTTGACTCCAAAATAAAATCTTTTGGACATCGTCAGTGATTAAAAACGCAAAAAGAGCTTGTGAGGGAAATTTTGAATCTTTTCTCCTGCGTAAAACTATAAACTCGGTTGAGGCAAGTTTTTGAACATCGTTAAAACCAACAAAAGAAACCTCTTTAAGATACGGCCTCAAGCGAGAAATTAAAACATCATTCTGGCGGATAATCTTTTTGGTAGAGCCGACTTCGTCGGCTTTTTTTATTTTCGTTCCTTCTTCTAATAGAAAAGAGCTCACATTGGATAAATCAAAAACGCGAGCAGGAGTAGTCGCTAATTGATGACGAGCCGGATTAAAAGTTTCTTTTATATTCCTAAAATTTTCGGAAATAGTGCTGACTCCTAACTTCGATAATCTTTCTATTGCTTCCAATTTTTCCGGATGATAAAACTCCGCATCGAGCCGCAAACCGCCTTCAAGTTGAGATTTTTGGATTATTGAATAAACTGCCATAAATTTGTTATCCACATTTTGGGCTATTGACACTATTTACATTTTTGCTATACTGATAATGTCTTTCGGTTCTGCCATAGAACCGTTAGGGTCATACATCCAAGGGCCACCCTCTTAGCTGAGGGTGGTTTTGTTTTGTTCTTTTTCGCGATGTTTTAAATCTTTGCCCCAAATTTCATTTATATCCTTCAAATCAAAATAACCATTTCCGCCTGTTTTTAATTCGTGAGAAATATTGTCTTTTGACGAAAAAATATAAACTTTTTTCCCGCAATTTTTCAAATAGTTCACTAATGCCAAAAAATCAGCATCGCCGCTAAACAAAACGGCCGTATCGTATTTGTTTATATTATGCAGAGCATCAATTGTTATCTCTACATCCATATTTCCTTTTTCTATAATAGATTCCCCGTCTTCGCCAATGATAGAGATTCGTTTCAACTCTTTTTTTCTTACGGTAAAGCCAAGTCCCTTTTTAAGATATGTGTAAAATTTGTGCTTTCCATCTAAATTATAATCTCTCGTTCCGTACTTCGGATAGGCATCATAATAAAAAATCTCAACCTTGCTGGCACTAAAGTTATGTATAAAATGAGTTTTAAGTTTTTTATATTCAATAAATTTCTTCACCGACTTTACGGCATTCCAAACATTGGAAGCGTCAATAAAAACATAAATTACATTCTCATTTTCTATTTTATCTTTTTGGTTTATCATAATTACTTCCAAAAACTAAATTTTTGCTCTTTGGCCCCGATAGTATAAACCCTCGGTTTAACTACGGGGTAAACGAATTTGACTTACAAAAAACTCAATTTCTCCTTTTTGCCGAATTTTATAAATTCACCAGCGATATCGTCTAAGTCGTGGTCTAAAATCCGGCGGCCGCGTTCGTCCAAAATAAAATTCCCTTTTCCATTTTTTTCATAAACATATTCGCCGGAATTATCTTTACCGGATTTTTTGGAAACAGCCATAAAAATCGGATAATTTTCTTTCGGCTTGCCGTCTTCGCCACCCCATTTTCGCAAAAATAACAAGGAGGTTTTAGTACCGGTATGCGGCTTGAAAGTGTTGCCGTGTAAACCAACAACCGCCAAAATCCGCGCCTTATTCAGTAGCCATTGGCGGATATATTCCGTGTTTGTGTTATTCAACTTGCCTTGCGGTAGAACAATTGCCAAGCGACCGCCGGGTTTTATCATCTGAAGCGCGCGCTCAATAAACAAAAGATCGCGGCCCACCTGTTTGGGAACTTTGCCTTTTTTATTTTTAGCTAATTCGTATTCTCGCAATAACATCTGCTCTTTGATTTTTCCAGCAAAAGGAGGATTCGTAAGTAAAACATCAAAAGCAAAATTGCGGAAATTTTCCTCATTGTTTCGATCTATTTCGTAATCACCGGTTTTAAGAAGTAGTTTGCGAAGTTCTGCCCTCGCATTTTCTTTTTCAGAGTCAAAACCTTGCCATTCTTTCGGATTAAGAGAATTAAGTTTGAAAATATGCGAACGGCCATCTCCGGCAATAAGCATTAAGGCGCGGGAGATTTTTACTGGCTTATCGTCAAAATCAATGCCAAAAAGATAGCGGCGGGCATAATCAACCTGTTTTTCATGCGGCGCATCTTTCAAATCATGGCCCCAAACCCACTGCATCGCATGGATGAGAAAACCGCCCGACCCTGCCGCCGGATCAACGATGTATTCTTTGTCGCGCGGATTGAGCATTTTCACCGCCATATCAATCACATGGCGAGGGGTGAAGTATTGGCCCTTTTTGCCTTTTGCAACTTCCGGCAAAAGATATTCAAAAGCGGCATCAATAATCTCAAGGTTAGAGTCGAGAAGCCTTACGTCTTCCAATTGTGAAACACAAATTGAGAGATGTTCTGGCGAAAGCAATATCTCGTCGTGAGGGCCAAAAATCCCTGGCCATTCAAAAACTGATTCCTTAAACAAGCGGTTTACAATGTCAAAAGTAAATTTTGGATCTTTGGTTTTGCGGAAATATACTTCTTGATCTGGCCGAGATTTTGCTTCTTTTTCGTCATAAAGTTTTGCGTAAATGAGTTTGAAGACTTCCTGAAAGACATCAACTCCGGCATTAGCAAGCACCAGTTCCTCTAAAATTTTAATGCGCTCGCTCAAATCATAGTCGGAGGTCAATTTTTCCAAAGTGAGCCGTTCTTCCAAAACATCCTCAATTGTCTGGTCAACACGAGGGATTGCCCGCAGATTGTTCTCAAACTTTTTCGGATAGGGGCGGTAAAGAATAACTCGCTCGTTTCCGTTGAACCAAACGCCAATCGGCGAACCCCTGGAATTTAGATAGCTTTTTAGCTGATCTATCCCGTCCTCAACTTTTGGTTTTTTAAGTTCAAAAACGATATACGGCGTTTCTTTATCATCCTGATAAATCATTATATCGGCGGCTTTTCTGTGGACTTCTGTGCCAAAATGAACGTCAACCTCAACATCAATTCTATCGAGAGGATAACGGTAATCTTTAATCAATCTAACAAGCCAAAGCTGACGGATGACTTCTTCCGGCTTGCCGGTATTTTTGCTTTTGTCATAAACCGCAATATCTTTATCGCGCTTGAGGCAGTGGATATAAAATTTGTCTTTTTCTTTTTCAAAAATCGTGATAACTTCCTCTATTTTTAGTTTAGAAAACTCCCGCAAGCCGTATTTGACTTGGGGGTCTTTAAAAATCGCGTCTATAATTTCGCGCGTTGTTTGTATCTGCTCTTTTGTTGGTTTTGTAGAAAATGGATCGGGTAGTTTTGGCATATTAGATAATTCCTTTGTCTTTTAATATCTGTTTGGAAACACGACGTGAAATTTCCAAAGCAGCGGCCACTGTGGCAACTTTGGCATTTTTTACACCCAGCATTTTGGTAATATCTTCTGTGTCTTTTCCGGCTAAACCTTTGAATGTACCGTCGGCGCTTTTCAAAATTTCCTCCGCCATATCAATCGCTGATTTCCCCTTTGTGCCAGTCCGCAGAAAAATCGCAAGAAGTTCGGTGTCGCTTAATTTATCAGCGCCGTATTTTAATAGTTTCTCCCGTGGCCTCTCGTCTTCTGGCAATTCCTTGATTGTTTTGCCGATTTTATCTTGCATAATTTATTTCGTTAATTCTTCCAAGCCAACGCCTAACGCTTTGGCGATTTTTTGGACGGTATCAATAGTCGGGCTTTGTATTCCACCCGATTCAATTTTAATAATGGCGCGTAAAACAAATTGGCTGCCGGGCCAGGATTCGAACCTGGATACACAGAGTCAAAGTCTGTAGTCCTACCGTTAGACGACCCGGCAAAAACTATTATTTCGCGTCGTTCGCCTTGATATCCGCCACCTCCACAATCACCAACTCCAGCGGCAGCTGTGGAAAAACCGCGCTCTTGATTTCGTATTCAGCGCGGATGAAAAGACGTATCAATTTGTTCAACTCTTCATAGCTGAATTTTTGACCGTGCTCCAAAATTATTTTTCTCTGCTCCTCGGTTAATTCGGGAGCGGCTAATTCCGCCATTTCCGCGTCCACCTTCAAAATCATCGTCTTTCGCAAATAACTTGTCAAAGATTTTGCGAACTGCCCCAAATCATATCCTTCGGCGGAAATTTTATTAACGAAGGTGATTGCTTTTTGCATATCCTTAACGGCTAAGTAATTTATCATCTCAACCACCGCGGAAGCATCAACCGTTCCCAAAAGTGTTTTAACTTCCTCCAAAGTTATATTTTTATCTCGTCCGATAGACATCGCCATTATCTGACCAAGCAAGGATTCGGCATCGCGCATCGCGCCGTCGGCGTTCAAGGCGATTAAGTCGAGAGCCTGTTTTTCTATTTTAATCCCCTCCAGTTTAGCAATTTGCGCCAGCCGCTCAACGATTTTACCAATGGTCAGTTTGTAAAAATTAAAATGCTGGCATCGAGAAACAATGGTTTCCGGCACTTTGTGCAGTTCGGTGGTGGCCAGAATAAAAAGCGCGTGGCTCGGCGGCTCTTCCAGGGTTTTCAAAAGCGCGTTGAACGCTTCTTTGGTCAGCTGATGAACTTCGTCAATAATAAAAACCTTGTATTTAAGCCGCGTCGGGCTGAATTTAATTCCATCACGCAACTCGCGAATTTCGTCGATGCCGCGGTTGGAAGCGGCGTCAATTTCGATTAAATCCAAACTTCGGCCGGCGCCGATTTCCAGGCAAGCCGAACATTTATTACAGGGCTCGAAGCTGCTGCTAACTTCCAACTTCCCACCGCCAACTTCCAACTCTTTTTTTGTTGGTTGTTGGTTGTTGGTTGTTGGTTGTTGCCGAAGGCCGCAATTCACCGCCTTGGCAAAAATCCGCGCAATAGTCGTTTTCCCGATGCCTCGCGGTCCAGCGAATAAATACGCGTGCGCCACCTTTTCCAGCGCCAACGCATTAGTCAAAGTTTTAACGACGTGCTCCTGACCGACAAATTCGGCAAACGATCTAGGTCTATATTTTCGATATAACACCAGCTCGCTCATAAAATTCTTGTATACTTCGAGCACGGTCGAGAAGTTAACCCCAAATAGTTCTCGGCGGGTTCGAACAATAAACTTCTCTTTTAATATATCACATCTTACAAAAAACAAAAGCGCCCCGCCTAAACACATTATATAGTTTGAAAAACCACTCATAATGAGTGGCTTGGCAGTCGTTAGTTTAAAATATTTCTTTCTGAAATAGCACACCCGCTGAATCGATCGCGCGCACTAAAGCGTGGAGTTCGTCATTTCCATATTCTCTATCTCCGTTAAGTTCATCTTGTATCGAATTCAAAAATGTCGAGAATATTTCCTGGCCATCATTTGTTGTCTTCAAAGTCCACGTGCTGCTTGATGCCCAACTGACCGCGCAAGACTCTTCTTCAAATACAAGGAATAATCCATCAATTGAAGCCTCATATCTCTTTTTCGCCCCGCATCTATAATTATAAATTCCTTTCCACTTGATTTCGCCAAGTATTGTCAATTGAGCAACCGTTTTTACAAATTCTTTTTCATTCCGAAGAACATCCAATAATTTTTGAGCCACCATTATTCGCCCCTCCAACTAAACACAATTATACATAATTATAGCCGCACGTCAATATTTGCCGTAATGGTTCTCGAATCTCCTTATTGAATATTTGCCAGCTTTGCAACCGTTGGCTTCTCGCTAAACACGATAAACTTATATCCCAAAAAGTTCCAGACCATTGAGACGACCGTGGCGAAAGCCGCGGCGACGATTGCCCATTGATTCATATTCAAACCATCAAACGGCGGAATATAACCGAAAACGCCCGAAGCGATGAAAACATTGATCAGAAAACCGATGAAAGTAACCAGAAAAAACTGCCCAAATTCCTTGCTGCTGGTCGCGACGGCTGTTTCGTCAATGTCAACGCGCTTGAAAGTCCAAAACTTGTTCCAAAAATAACTATTCGTCGCCGCCAGAACAAACGAAATAGCCTTGAACAACGAATAATAAGCTATACTGAAAGACAAAACCGTTATCAAAATATCGTTAGCATTAATGCGGAAACTCTGATAGAAAATGAAAATTCCAAAAGCCAAAATGCCCCAATCAACCAAGGTATTAAATCCACCAATTAAAATAAACTTGGCGATTTGATAGATAACCGCGACTTTTGCCGCGATTAACGCGGCGACATAAAGTCCGGCCAGACACAACAATGGAAAAACTATCGGCAAGCCCCAGATTGCCGAATTGGTTATGCCAAGACTTCTGGCAATGACTATCAACAACCAAGCCGATAATTCACCTATAATCAAAGCAACAATGGTGTCTATCTTTGAAAGCATGTTTTTAGCGCGGGAGTGGCGTCGGCAGAACACAGAAGGCTTGCGCGCAAACCTTGAATTTCAGACCGATGACAACTCGCGCTCAAAAAATGAAGGTAAACCGATATTGTTCATTGAGATGGTTACAAAACCCTATTTTGTCATTCTGAACGAAGTGAAGAATCTCTTGCGAATGCAAGAAATTAAGCTCCTTTTCTCAAACAAGTTGAGAGATTCTTCGGGCTTCACCCTCAGAATGACAGTTTTGAAACCATCTCATTATGCGCTCTAGGGATAATTGAAATTCGCTTCGGCCAGCTTAGCTGGCCTTCGCCCGTTTAATTATATTATAACAAAGGCTCGTATGATTATCCATAGAGCCGCGCCACAGCACCTCAAATTATCCACAGGGCAATATTAAACCCCATTTAAATCGGGCCTCGAATGTAATAGAATAGATTATATGAATAAAACAACCCGCAATCAAATTATTTTACTGTTTTTAACTCTGGCGATCGCCGCTTTTTTCCGTTTTTATAAGCTGGCCGAAATTCCGCCCGGTCTTTATCACGATGTTGCCATCAACGGAAATGATGCCGCCGCTGCCCTGAAAACCGGCGATTTCCGGGTCTTTTATCCCGAGAACAATGGCCGCGAAGGATTATTCATAAATCTGATTGCTTTTAGTTTTTCCATTTTTGGCATCAGCGTTTGGTCAATCAAGATCGTCGCGGCGACAATTGGGACGTTAACGGTTTTAGGAATATATTTGATGACAAATGAACTATTCGCGTTGAAGATGAATTGGCGGGAAAAAATCACAATAGCCAATTCCGAATCCAGAAAAAATACTCAAGGCACAACGACTAAAAATTTGGATATTAAGAATTGGAATTTTTTTCGGAATTCTAGTTTTGGTATTGAAAATTTAGACGGCGCAAAAGTTGCTCTGCTCTCAACCTTTTTTCTTGCCATAAGCTTCTGGCACATTATCTTTTCCCGAATTGGCTTCCGCGCCATTATGGTCCCATTCTTTTTGGTTTGGGGTTTTTATTTTTTATTTCTTGGACTTAGGACAACCCGAATGACACAAATCGAACACTCTAATGACCAAAATGAATCTCAAAAAACAAGCCGCTTCGTACTTCATGCTTTATACTTTATACTTGCAGGCCTGCTATTCGGCTTGGGTTTTCACACCTACATTTCGTACCGAATTGTACCCCTTGTTTGGATGATAATTCTGCTGATCGAAATATATAATTATTGGCCGAGATTCAAATCATTGATTTCCGACCGCCTCTCGTTAACTACTTTGATAAAAAAAGTTTATATAAAGGATGGCTGGTGGTATTGGGACATCGGTTTTTTGGCTATAATTATTGCCGCTCTGCCGATAGTTTTTTATTTTTATCACAATCCTCAAGATTTTATGGGACGCTCCACCCAGGTTTCCGTTTTTACTTCCGGGAATCCCATTAAACAACTATTTATCAACATCGCTCAAACCTTGGGCCTGTTCAATTTTCGTGGCGACTGCAACTGGCGACACAACTATGCCTGCCAACCCGAGCTTTTTTGGCCGGTCGGAATTTTATTTTTGATTGGAGTTGTTATATCAATCAAAAGAGTTTTGCGCCCTATTTTTCTTGTCATTACAAGGAAAAGTCGCGACATGCGTCGCGGCGACAACGAAACAATCTCAGGAAGTCGCCACGAGATTGCTTCCCCGCCTTCGGCGAATCTCAATGACGATCTGCCCGTAAGTGTCTGGTCCCCCGCCCAGATTTCTCTATTTTTATTAACTTGGTTTTTTGCCTTGCTTCTGCCGGAAATCTTGAGCAACGAAGGCCTGCCCCACGCGCTTCGCGCCATCGGCGCCATTCCGCCCGTTTTTATTTTTGCCGGAATGGGAGGAATTTGGCTTATAGATAGACTCTACTTATTAACCTCCTCCCCTCAGATGAGGGGAGGATTAAAGAGGGGTGTTGATAAATTTATCACAACACCTCCCTCCACCCCCTCCTCAACTGAGGAGGGGAAGACTAATTCTTATCTGGTCGTCATTGTTATTCTTATATTCTCCATAACACTTCTTGCCAAAACTTATAATTACTACTTTATTAATTGGGGTAAAAATCCGGAAGTGCAAGGCGCGCATGCCCAACACTTAGTTGACATCGGCGATTATTTAAACCGACTTCCCGACGATACGAAAAAATACGTAATCGCCAACGAAGGCGGAGTGCGCGTCCCATTTCCCGATGGAATTCCAATGCCAGCCCAGACAATCATGTTTATCGCGCGCGAAACGACCAATATTGCCTATCTTAAACTGGAACAACTCCAAAGCATAACCGACCAATCCATTGTCGTACTGATAAAATATGATGAAAACATATTAAACCAACTGCAAAAAATGTTTCCTCGGGGGAAAATAATAGAAGAAAACGAAATTTGGATATTTAAAATTTCCGCCTAAGGACTTCGACGGTGAGCTCAGTCGAACCGCGGATCCGCCTCTGGCGGAAAAAACTAAAGACGAAAAACAATTTTATGACAAATCGCACCGCCAATCGTGTCGCCGCACTGATGATGATTATTATGCTCGGCATCGCCTATTTCTCCTCGCTGGGAGACTCGATGACTATGGACGAACTGGCCCACTTGCCAGCGGGTTATTCATATATCAGCCAACACGACATGCGCCTGAATCCGGAACACCCGCCACTGGTAAAAGATATGGCCGGGCTGGGCGTTTGGCTTTGGTCGAAAATCAGCGGTACGACGATAAATTTTCCCGACCAAATTAAAGCCTGGAAAGATGATGTCAACGGACAATGGGATTTTGGCTCGGCTTTTATGTACCACTCTGGTAATGACGCCGACAAAATGCTCTATTACGGACGTTTGCCCATATTTCTTTTTCTCCTGTTTCTGGGCTTCTACGTTTTTAAATGGGCGCGGGAACTCTTCGGCAATCAAGCGGCGTTTCTGGCTCTCTTTCTCTACTCTTTCTCACCTACCTTCATCGCGCACGGACGACTGGTCACCACCGATGTCGCGGCCTCGGCGGCGATTTTCATTTCTCTTTATTACTTTATCGAATGGCTTAAAGATCCCGGCACAAAAAATCTTATCATTGCCGGTTTGGTTTTTGGTGTCGCTCTGTGCGCTAAATTTTCCGTTGTTCTAATGATTCCGCTTTTTATTTTCACGCTTCTAGTTTGGCTGATTACCTCAATATATAAAAATAAAAAATCGCTTGAAGAAAAAATCATAGAAAATAGCGCTTCAATTTCTGAACTGCTGATAAAATATATCGGCGGCTTCGTCCTTTTGTGTCTTATAGCCCTTGTTGTCATTTATATCATTTATGTTCCTCATGTTTTGAACTATCCGATGGAACGCCAGGTCAGCGACATAAAATTCATTCTTCAATCATATTCCAACGGACCGGACCAAACGCCGATGCAATCATGCCACACCCTGTCGCGTCTCGGCCGTTGTCCGGCGGAACTTACAATCCGGATGGCCGCAAAACCGGTTTTGCGGCCACTGGCCCAATATTTCTATGGCTTATTGATGGTTTTCCAGCGCGCCAGCGGCGGCAACACGACTTATTTTCTCGGCGAAGTTTCCGCCGCCGGCTGGAAAACCTACTTCCCTATTATCTATGCCGTTAAAGAACCGCTAACCCCCCACATTTTAACCGTCATCGCCTTAATCTTCGCTACTTATTCATTGAAACGGTCGTTTTGGAACGATACCATTAAACGTTTCCTGCTCTGGACAAAAAACCATATCGCTGAATTTTCCATGCTTTCCTTTATCGCTCTATATTGGGCAAGCAGCCTCACTTCGAATCTTAACATCGGCGTCCGGCATATATTGCCGACCTTTCCCTTTATCTATCCTTTGGTAAGCAATCAAATTACCAAATGGTTAAGCATCGAGGGGCCGATAAAAAAACTTTCGTTCTTCGGCGCAATAAACTTTATAGCCTCTACTCTTATCGGAACCACAATCAAATATCTGGCAGTCGGCATTCTCTTATTCTGGCAGGTAATATCAATAATAAACATCTATCCTTACTATCTTACTTACTTTAATGAATTGGTCGGCGGCCCGGCCAATGGCTACCGCTATGCGACTGATTCCAACCTCGACTGGGGCCAAGATTTCAAGCGCCTGACTAACTGGGTCAATGAAAAAAACATCAAAGAAATCTATGTTGATTATTTTGGCGGAACGACGGGCGAATATTATTTAGATGGTAAACTCAAACCATGGTGGGGCGACCGCAATCCGAAAGAACTGCCGCCCAACAGTTATTTAGCGGTCTCCGCCACCCTGCTTCAGCAAGGCCGCGGCGCCCCAGCCCCCAATTATACCTCGCCAACTGGCTACTACGATTGGCTCAACCTCTTTGAACCAATAACCGTCATCGGCAATTCAATTTTTGTCTATCATATTCCCAATACAGACGGTTTAGCCAACTAAAAGATAACGAGATGGTTACAAAACCCTATTTTGTCATTCTGAACGAAGTGAAGAATCTCTTGCGAATGCAAGAAATTAAGCTCCTTTTCTCAAACAAGTTGAGAGATTCTTCGGGCTTCACCCTCAGAATGACAGTTTTGAAACCATCTCAACTTAGATTTAATCATCCTCCCCCCTCGATTGAGGGGGGAGGATCAAAAAGGGGGTGTCGTTAAAACTTTCGCCAATCGACTCAATCCCACCCCGCACAAAATGAACCTCCGCCCCGCTGAGCGTGGCGGTTTCCTCGGCTTCGCCTTCGGCGGTTCTTTCTATCCGCTTCATCCGTCCAGCTCAGCTGGACGGATTTCGAGGCTAGAAATAAAAACGCCCCGCCGAAACGGATGGGGCAAGGGTGCCACACATTGAGCTTACCGCACACAAGGTAGTAAAGTTTTTCAAAACACGATTTTGGAAACAAAAAACGGGTTGCTGGCCCACTTTCCTTACTTTTCCATTTATTTGCTATTTTGGACGATCGTCTAAGATAGTGAATAGCTTTTTACTTCATCTTATAATACGCCCTATTTCCCACCCTCAAATCAACATATTCCAGCTTATCTCTTTGATCTTTTATTTTTTCATCCAAAACCAACTTTAGGGCGGCGACCTGATCTACGGCGCTGCGATTTTGGTCAAGAATAATTTTCCAATCCTCAACAGTTATGGCATCCACCTCAACGGCAGGATAAGAACTAAGCTCAAAATAAATCAGATTCAGATTAACGCGTTCATTTAAAGAATGCCAGACATCCTTAATGAAGGATATTAGCTCCGGACCAACAGCCTGGTCGCCGATTTTTATCTCCCGGCCGGAATTATCTTTAAGTGCGATGGCCATTCCCCCGTAGACCGCCGGCGCCTCTTCAAAAATTAAACCGCTGTCGTCAATGTTATAGCACTGCCGCATATCGCAGTAAATGATCGCCTTCTGTCTTTCCTGCACTTTTATCAACAAAGAGCCAGAAATATTTCTTGCGACCTCCACGGATTTTATCAAAGGTATTTGTTTTAATAAAAGGTCTTCGAATTTCTGCTCGGCAAAAAAAAATAAACTGTCTTTAGGAATAATCCACTGTTCTCTGTCGGCCAGCGCTTGCCTACTGAAGCTAACTATTTCTTCTTCTGAAACTTTTTGGGCTCCTTCGACTTTTATTTCCTTTATCCGCAAATATGGCGAAAAACACAAAGCATAAACCGCACCAGCCACGATAACCAAAACCGCCGTGACGGATAGCCACACCTTCCAATTTATTTTTCTTGGTGGTCTTCTGTGATAATTTTGAGATAACATTGAATTTTTTTATCTTTTAAAATCCTCTTTTAATCCTTCTTGCTGTCTCAATTAACCAAGTAAACCAATATTTCCAACTGACAATAAAATCCTGGGCCGGCAAATAATCAACTCGGTAACCGCCAAAGCCTTTCTTGAATAAAGTCGGCCCGGCCCACGGATGATTCGGCTGGTCATCCGGCGAAGCGCCATAAAAATCGAATGTTGTGCAGCCGCGCCTCTTGGCTTCCTGAATCGCTCGCCAGACCAAAAGATAAGGGGCGGGAATATTTTTGAATTTACTAGCCGAAGCTGCTTGATAATAAAAAGCGCGATCGCCGTAGAAAATAATTAAAGCCGAGGCGATAATTTCTTCTTTGTAACGCGCATTAAAAATCGCCAGTTCGCCATTTTTCCCCAAAGACTCCATTTCGCTATTAATCTGCCTTTCAGAAAAAGCGACAAAATGCTTCCGGATCACCACTTCATTTTGCAATCGCAAAAAATTCTTGCCCGTTAATGGATTTTCAATTTCAACCCGCACCCCGCCTTTTTCCGCCTGCCGAATCAAATACCGCGTTGTTTTCCGCATATTAGTCAGCAATTCTTCATCAGGCTTAGTAATATCCAAAAGTAAAGTCGACTCTGCGTGCATATGTATCGGCGCCGCCCTAAATCTTAAATTTTTAAACAGCTTCTCATTCTCTTCGTTCTTTTCTATTAGGGGACTCACTCTTATAAAAGCATAATTCTCCGCCTTATCCAAGTCTTTTAAATAAGCCACTAAACAATTTAGAACGTTTTGGATTTTTGTATTTTTGGTTTGTTTCGAATTCGAACAAGTTTCTTGTAAACAAGAACTGATTTCTGATTTCGGATTTTTCGTAATTGGTCCATGTGGCACAAACAAAAAACTTCCTCTTTTTGCCTTAATCCCCAAAACTAAAACCGCACCTGCCAAATCATCATTTTCATAAATCCCCAACCGCCAAGCCTTATATCCCATCAATAAATTAAACTCACCCCAAGACCATGAATGAAAAAAGGTATACTCATCGCAGGATTTAATAAAAGATTCCCATGTATTTTTATCGTTTATGATGAATATCTGCAACATCGATGTCATTGCAAGAATCATAACGACGAAGCAATCTCATGTGATCGCCATAAAAGCTGATGCTCGTCGGGATCGCCACGCTCGCTTCACTTCGCTCGCGATGACGAATTATTTATCTCTGAAAAATCCCCCCAAGAACTCCACCACCCTTTCCACGTCTTTCATCGTCGTATTCGGGCTCGTCGGCAAATTAATGCTCGTTGACGCTGTTTTTTCCGCTGCCGGACACAATCCGTCTTCATAACCCAGTTTTTCCTGACAGACGTTGTCGGGCCCGATAACCTTTTTGTCTTTTGCCGGCCAGCTTTCAAGATAAATACCACTTTTTCTCGCCTCGCCAATTAGTTTCCACCGAACACCGAAATTTTTAACCTGGATGGGAAAATTGAGAAATATCGGCTTACACTTTTGGTCATCCTGAGCGTAGCGAAGAATCTCGTTCATATTGACGAGATTCTTCGGGCTATCGCCCTCAGAATGACAAAATGGTTGCAATTTTTCCCCATAAAACTTCGCCAACTCCCTTCTGTGCGCGTTAAATTCTTCCACTTTTTTCAGCTGATTCAATCCTAAAATCGCCAGCGCATTCGGCATTTTCGCCAAGCCAAAAGGCGGCTTCCCGCCAGATTTTTCGACCGAATAAACCATTATTGAAATCAACCCGAGCTTCTTCGCAACCACTATCATCACCTTGCCAATGCTTAAAAAATTATAAAGAAATTTGGCAATCGCGATATAGGGCGGATGGAATAATTGCTGTAATATCCACCAATACGACGGATATTCCCATCCTTCGCGAATCGCGCGGATTTTTTTGGCCAACCCCAAATTTTTCGCCACGGCCGCGCCGCCGAAAACCACCGAGATAACCTTGCTCCGCCCAAAGCTGAAAACTGCCGCGTCGCCGAAAGTTCCGGTTTTCTGGCCATTATACTCCGCGCCCAAACTGTGCGCGCAGTCCTCCAAAACAATTAGATTGTGCCGCCTGGCGATTTCTAAAATTTCATCAACTTTCGCCGGAAAACCAAAGGTGTGCTGCATAATAACAACCTTGCTTCGCGGAGTGATTTTTTTCTCTAAGTCACCGGGCGACATATTATAAGTTCCGTCTTCTCCGCCGGAGGCGGATCCGCCTTCGGCTGACATATCAACATAGACCGGCTTAGCTCCAACCCAAAGAATCGGATTAACCGCCGCCGTACAGGTAAAACACTGAATCAAAACTTCATCGCCAACCCCTATGCCCAACGCCTGCAAAATCGCGTCAAGCGCCGTCCGACCGCTTTCGAAGGCGACAATTCGCCCGCGCAAATTGTCATCCTGAAAGAACGTAGCGACCGAAGGATCTCCACGTCCATAAGATTCTTCGCTCCGCTCAGAATGACAATCTAAGAACAAATACTCCCCAAGCTTCTTTTCAAATTCTTGTATCGCGTCTCCCTTCTTCCATTTCCAGGGCATAAACATCAATTTCAAAGCCAGCCAGACATCGTCGGCTTGCGCGTTGGGCGAAATCGAAACAAAGATGGGTTTTTTAAATATTTTCATTTGACAATGCTAATCCTCGTGCTTAAAATACAATTAGCTTCAAAACCTTACAAGACAGGAGTGTATAATAATGCAATTCGAAATTTTCACAGAAAAGATTTCAGATGAGACAAGCAGACAAATACTGCACGAAAAAATCGCCTCATGGATGAAAGAAAATAAGATTCAGGAGATCATTTCCGTCAGCCAGTCCGAGAGCTTCAACGGACAAAGCAGATACCTGACTGTCATCATCTTTGCAAAATAACCAGCCATCGCCGCCCGAAATGAGTTAACCAACCTTCGGGCTTTTTTATTTTGCCCAATTTGTCTGAATCTCGGCTGTATAAAATTTTTATACGAACGCGTATGCGTTCCTTCAGCAACAAATTGGAGCATCCACCGAAGTGCGCGAATTAGCGGACGAAGGCGGATTTCTACTTTAAGAACTCCACAATCTCATTCGCCAGCCGCCCCTCTAATAATACCGCCGCATCCAGATTTAATTTGTCTTTTAAAAATTCTATTGCTTTAGCCGGCTCTACTGCCAACACAGCCTTATCCTGGTTCGACAAGCTTGTACTGAGCGAAGTCGAAGTGCTCACCACAGAGCCCACCTCCTTTTTTATTATACTAAAATAATCGGGGGTAGTGATTATTGCCAAATCGCAAACTTCCCCGATTCTCTTACCAATTCTATGATGCGCCTCTTCTGCCGCCTTGCCCAATTCAATCAAACAAGGCATCACAATTATTTTTGTTTTTTGTTTCTGCTGCGCCAAGCAGTCCAAGGCGGCCAAAACACCATCGAGATTGGCGCTGTATGTATCCTCTATAATCAAAACGCCGTTTTTGCCCGAATAAATTTTAGTCATTCGGTCGCTCAATTTAAGACTCGCGACCGCCTCTTTTATCTCTTCGTCTTTCATCCCCAAATATCTTGCCACCTCGACGGCGATAGCGATATTCGACAAGTAGTGGCGGGGTAATTCTCCGCCCTGATATGCGATAGAAACATTAAAAGGCAGACCCGCGCTATGGCAGACAGCTTTTTTGCCGCCGTGCGATTCAGACATTTCCATGCAATACCTGTTGTCACCGCCGAAAACAGCCAACCCATCGTCTGGCAAAGACTCCACCAGTTCGAACTTGGCTTTTTTAATATTTTCAATCGAGCCGAATAAAGCCAGATGCTGTTCGTTGACCCCGGTTATAATCCCGATTTTCGGCCTGACGATATCGCAAATTCTTTTTATCTCTCCCCTTTTATACGCTCCCATCTCCACGATGAAAATCATCTTTTTGTCATTCTGAACGAAGCGAAGAATCTTATCGTCGTTTGTGAGATCCTTCGGTCGCTGCGCTCCCTCAGGATGACAAAATCGAAGAACAGAATGACCACTTGTATCAACATTCTTCAACACAAACTTCGCCACCCCAATTTCGCTATTTATATTTTCCGGCGTTTTAATCACCCAGAATTTCTTTTCCAGAATCTGCGCTAAAAATTCCTTGGTCGATGATTTTCCGTAACTGCCGGTTATGCCGATGACTGTTAAATTATCGATTTTTCGCATTTTTCCCGCGGCCAACCGATAAATAATCCGCTTGACGATAACAGTCGGGATGAAAAAGACAAAAACATGAAAAGAAACGATAAGTGGCATCAAGAGATACAAAACAATAAGACTGATAATCAGCAGCCAGAAATTAGCCAAAATCCCCCCGAAAAACATTTTTAACAGGACAAATATGGCAAGCTCCGCGACGGCCAACGAAAAAAAATAAATCAGAATGCTTTTTATCGTGTGAATCGGTTGGTGAAATTTTCTTCCGCCGGAAAAGAGCCAAAATTTTCCCAATTTCTTGGGATGGCCGTATTCCGCCCAAAAACGGTCAAGCCGATACTCTTTCGTCTGCCACAAATAAACCCAAAAAAGGCCGGATTTTGTAAAAATGAGACCGACTAAAAGCAAAATGACATAGAAAAAAATCATGGTTTAATCAAGTTCTTTAATAAATTTATCGATAATTGCCGCGAGTTGTTCCGGCACTTCCCTGTGCGGATTATGGCCAACTCCCCTCAAAACCTCTAGTAGACTGCCGCCAATTCCCTCATTAAGCGTGTGCGCATCGCTTAGAGGAGTCATCTTGTCTTTTTCCCCCCAGATTATTAGTGTCGGAGTATTGATTTTAGGCAAGATTTGATTTAAATCCTCTTCAATCACTATCCGGAAAGTTTTCCGCATTACATCTCCCCGCAGATAATAATAATCTCGGTCGCCAGACCACCAATAAACCAGTTTTCTTACCAAGGGTCTTAAAAAATTCAGCAGCGGCAAAGAAAATATAGCATTGCCGGTTTTGGTCAGAAAATTAAATAAAGCAATTTTTATTTTCGGCCGCGGAGTTACTCCCGCCGCGTCGCACAAAATCAAGCCAGCTAATTCTTTCGGCTGGCGCGCCGCGATCTTAATCGCTATACGCCCACCGAACGAATGGCCAAAAAGAACAAACTTTTCGCACCCTTCTTCCTTTCTGTCATTCTGATTCACTTTCCTGTCATTCTGAGCCGAGGGCGAAGAATCTCTATCTATGAGATCCTTCACTTCGCTACCGCTTCGTTCAGGATAACAACTTAGAGCATTTTTTCCAATCCACTCCAGCGTCCAATCCGCGTAATCATCCACCGACCATTCTTTTGAAGGCGCCGGTTCACTGCCGAATCCCGGCAAATCAAAAACAACGACAGAGTTTCCTTTCTGCTCCAGTAAGGGCTTTAACTGTTCGTAGGACTTTTTTGTCGCTTCCCAGCCATGAAGAATGATTATTGGATATTCCATAATTTAACGAGTGAAACGAGTATAAATTATCCTCAGAGGCATATTTTTAGTATAGCAGTTTGTCAAAAAATTAAAAAGCGGCCAAACAACCGCTTTTCTCAATACCATCATTCCTTTATTTCGCCCCGATGACATCCTTGCCGACATATTTCCTTAAAACTTCCGGCACGATAACCGAACCATCTTTCTGCTGATAATTCTCTAAAATCGCGATAAATGGCCTGACGCTCGGTAGGGCGGTATTATTCAGCATATAAACGAATTTTCGATTTCCCTCTTTATCAACATATTTCACATTCAATCGTCTTGCCTGCCAATCTAAAAAATTACTGGCCGATCCGGTTTCCGCCCAGCGGTTAGAAGCAGGAAGCCAAGCCTCAATATCAAAAGCCCTGTGTTTTCCGGGCGACATATCGCCGGTGCAAATTCGCAACAAACGGTATGACAAGCCCAAATCTTGATGAATTTCTTTGGAAATCGAAACCATCTCGTCTTGTAATTTGTCAGACTCGGCCACATCAGCCGAAGTAATAACAACCTGCTCAATTTTCATAAATTCGTGGACCCGATAAAACCCTTTAGTATCTTTACCGTAACTTCCTATTTCACTCCGGTAACATTGGCTGTAGCCGCAAAGCCGAAGCGGCAACTGGCATTCCTCAAGGGTTTCGTCAGAATAATAAGCGAGAAGAGAAGGTTCGGCCGTCCCCACCAGGAATTTCTTTTCCTTTGATTGTGTGCCATCCACCTCTTTGTCCGAAGTGGCAACCTGATAAATCTCATCAACCTCGCCATTGTATTCCAATCCGCTGAAATAACCGCTGCCGAACAAGGCAAAACCTTTTACTAGAGTCGGCGGAATCATCGGCTTGTATCCCCTTTCAACCATTTTTTGCATAGCGTGCATCATCAGCGCCATAACCAAAAGCGCGCCTTCGTTTTTTAGATAATATCCTCTGTATCCGCCAACCTTAGCCCCTCTTTCCAAATCAAGAATATCTAAATCCTTGCCGAGACGAACATGGTCTTTCGGCTCAAAATCTCCGCCGATGACGGATCCGCCTCTGGCGGAAAATTTTGGCGGCTCCCACCTCTCAATTTCCACATTATCATCGCTATTTTTGCCGATGGGCGTGTCGGAAGAAACCAAATTCGGAACCCTAACCATTAGTTCGTCAAACTGCCGCTTGGCTTCTTTATATCGCGGCTCGAATTCCATTATTTTTTCTTTTACTCTTTTTCCTTTCGCGATAATTTTATCCCTGTCTTTCCCGTTTTTCATTTCTTCGTTTAATTCATTTTTCTTCGCGTTCAATTCTTCAATTTCCTGCAAAAATCCAACCCTCTTCTCGTCAATCTCCAACAACTCATCCAAATCCAAATTAATTCCCTTGTTTTTAACGGCCTCCTTTATCGCCTCTTTGTTTTCTCTGATGAATTTTATGTCGAGCATAAACCTTAAAACTTAGAACTTGTAACTTGAAACTAAATACTCGATGCTTGTTATCCAAAAACAGAATGTTTCAAGTTTCACGCATTAGGTTTCAAGAATTACTTTTCTGCCTCATAGTCGGAAACAAAATAACATCCCGCAGGTTACGAGTATCTGTCAGCAGAGCCACCAGACGATCAACACCCATTCCCCAACCCGCGGCCGGCGGCATGCCATATTCCAGGGCTTCGATAAAGTCCGCGTCATAGCGGACATCATCGCCATGTTTTTTAACCTGCTCTTTCATCCGCCTATCTTGCTCAATCGGATCGTTCAGCTCCGAAAAAGCATTAACTAATTCCAAGCCCCCAATAATCAACTGAAAACGCTCAGTCAGCTTAGGGTTCTCTTCCTTACCACTGGCCAATGGCGACATTTCCACCGGATAATCCGTCACAAAAGTCGGTTCGATAATTTTCGGCCTGATAGCTTTGAACAAAGCGTCAACCGAACGCGCGTCTTTACCGTCTTCCGGCTTAACCCCAAGTTCTGCTAATTTTTGATTTATTTCTTTCTGATCGGCTTTTTCTATATCAATATCCAATTCTCCTAAAATTAAATCTTTCATGGTTATTCTCTTCCAGAGTGTGTTCAAATTAATTTCATGGCCCGCATAAACAATTTTTCCCGCTGGCGCTAAAAATTTAAACAATTTTTCGGTTAAATCCATCAAATCGTTGTAGTCGGCATAAGCAAGATAAAACTCAAGCATGGTAAAATCGGGGTTGTGCGTTGCGTCTATACCCTCGTTGCGGAAACAACGGCCGAGTTCATAAACTTTTTCAAACCCACCGACCAATAATCTTTTTAAATACAACTCGGGCGCGATTCGTAAATATAAATCTATATCCAGCGCGTTATGGTGCGTTTTAAACGGCCGCGCCAAAGCGCCGCCAGGAATCGACTGAAGTATCGGCGTCTCCACTTCAACAAACCCTTCTCGATCCAAAAATTCGCGCAACTTTTTAATAATTTCGCTGCGTTTAATAAAACGCGCTTTCGTTTCTGGATTCATCAATAAGTCCAGGTACCTTTTACGCGACCGCTCTTCCAAATCCTGCAGACCGTGCCATTTTTCCGGCAACTGGTTAATCGCCTTAGCCAGCATCCGAAAAACGCTAACCTCCAAAGTTTTTTCTCCTTTTTTCGTTAAAAACAATTTTCCCCCCGCTTCGATAAAATCCCCGACCTCGTAATTATCCAGAAAAAATTTATATTGTTCTTCGCCCAAAACATCTTTTTTGAAATAAAGCTGAATTTTGCCACTGCCATCCTCAATGTGAACGAAAGTTGATCCACCGTGCTCACGGATTAGCCGGATCCGGCCAACGATATAAAGCTCTCTGCCGCTCGCGCTCAATTCGTCGAATTTTTCCGTTGCCTCGGAAACAAAAAAATCCCTCCGCCCTTTGTTTGGATATGGATTAACGCCGGCCGTTTTAATATTTTCCAGCTTTTTGATTCGATTGTTGCGGATATCGTCTAAAGACATCTATTTTTTGCCCGAGCGCGAGGTGTTTAGTTTCAAAACGCTCAGCCAGACGAGCGGGCATGGTTTCCCGCCAACTGGCGGGAAGAGCGAGGATGGCTGGCGAGTCCAAAAATCATCGCTGGGGATTTTTGGACGATTTTGAAACTAAATACCGAACGCTATTCTATCCCCACAATTTTATACTTCACCTTGCCTCTCGGCGTTTCGGCTTCCACGATTTCCCCCGCCTTGCGACCCAAAAGCGCCTTACCTAGGGGCGACTCATTCGATATTTTTCCTTTGGCGGGGTCCGCCTCCTCCGAGCCTACAATATGAAAATGAAACGTTTCATTGCCCGACTTAGCTTTGACAACCGCCCCCACACTGACTTTATCATCCTTGCGAGTCTTACTGATGACCACAGCATTTTTAATCATCTGCTCCAACTCCATAATTCTGCCCTCATTAAAAGCCTGATTCTCTTTAGCCTCGGCGTATTCGGCGTTTTCCGATAAATCGCCTTGACCCTTCGCTTCTTCAAGAGATTTGGCAATTTCTTGTCTCGTTTTTAGATGTTGCTTAATCTCGGCCTTAAGTTCTTCGAGACCCTCACGCGAAATATATTGCATGATATAAAATTCGAAATTCGAATATCGAAACCCGAAACAAATCACAATTTTCAAATTCTCAAAATCCAAAACCGGTTTTGAGTATTTGAATTTTGGTCATTTGGTATTGTTTCGGATTTCGGATTTCGTGCTTCGGATTTATCTATTGAAATACCACTGTAAAACATCGCGCGCGACCGGAACAGCTGAAGAGCTGCCTTCAGCACCTTCTTCGATTAAAATCGTTAACGCAATCTCGGGATCATCAAATGGAGCGAAAACGGTAAACCAGGCATTATTTTTCTTGTCGGCCGTCGTCTGCGCGGTGCCGGTCTTTCCGGCCGCCGCGACTGAAAGCATTTTCAAATACTGCGCCGAACCGGCCGTGACAGTCTGCCGCATGGCACTTCTTATTATATCCAAATTCTCTTTGGAGATAAAGCCCATTATATCCAAATTTCGCGCGGAAATGAAGTCTATTCTTCTTCCCTCTGGCTTAATATCCTCAATAACATTTTTCTCCGAGTCGATAATTTTGTCAATTATCTGCGGCCGCCAGACCGTTCCGCCGTTGGCAATGGCGGCGGTTAAATCAGCCAACTGCAAAGGCGTAACAGTAACATCGCCCTGGCCGATTGACATGTGATAAGTATCGCCGATATACCAACTTTCCCCCTTCGTTTCTTTTTTCCATTCCGCGCTCGGAATAAATCCCGGCTTTTCGTTGGGCAAATCGATGCCCGTCAGACCGCCAAACCCGAAAAGTTTTAAATATTTTTCCAGTCGATTAACCCCTAACCCTTTCAAATCGCCGTAACCGCCTCCGATGGTATAAAAATAGACATTGCACGATTCAGCAATAGCCTTATAGATATCCATAAGTCCATGTATTTTCCAGTCCGGAAAGATATAGCCACCCAAGACCAACGGGCCCGTATCATTAATAATCGTCTTTGGAGTTACAACGGCTTCCTGCAAGGCGGCCGCGCCGATAAACGGTTTAAGGGTGGAACCGGGGGCGTACCGGCCGGAAACCGCGCGATTAAAAAGCGGCTGGTCCGGATCCTCTGAAAGCCGCCTGTATTCCTCCCGGCTGATTCCATGGGACATCAAATTGTTATCGAAACTAGGTAGGGCCACTAACGCCAAAACCTGACCGTTTTTCGGATTCAAGGCGACAGCCGCCGCCCGAAAAACCTTAAATTGCTTCAAGACATCGTTTAATCGGTTGTAAATGAAATTCTGTAAGTCCGCATCGATTGATAAAACGAGACCGCGCGCGTCGCTTGGCTCAACAACGCGAAGCATTTGTCCGATCGCCCCATACGCATCCACCTCAACCTCTTTTTTGCCAGGTGGTGTCCGCAAAACATTCTCATATTCCAACTCCAATCCATTTTTTCCGATTGTTTCCGTGGAAAAATAATCCTGATGCTCCTTAAGATCGGCTTCCGTCATTTTGCCTACATACCCGAAGATGTGCGAAAAAACAAACGGAGCGACATACTCTCTCTGAAGGTTGGCCTCCAAGTCCACTCCCGGCAGATCTTTCAGCTTCGTTTCCAAAAACAGAGCTTTTTCCCTCTCGATGCTCCCCTTAAGAAGGATTGCGTTAAAAGAAAATGGCGAAACGCTTTTTACGGCCCCCGCCAGCGCCTCCGAATCCTCGCCTAAAACATCCGCCAATTTCTTAAACAACTCTTTCCTTGAATTTTCGTCTTTCGGCAGATAGGCGGGTGTGGCGACCAAATCAAAACTTGAAACATTATAGACCAGCTGCTTCCCGTCTTTGTCATAAATAATGCCGCGGGGGGCAAAAATCGGCGCGATTCGAATACGGTTTTTTTCCGCCTGCGCCAAATAACTGCTTCCGTTGACAATCTGGAGCCAGCCAGCCGCGCCGATCAAAAAAGTAAATAAGACAATAACCATAACATAAAAAAGGATAAAAACCCGTCTCCTGATTGGCGTTTCCATTTTTTGCGTTTGGTCTTTCTGCGCGTCCAAAAAAACTTCTTCCAGTTCCAAAGACATCGATTTCGGTTTCCGAGGGAAAAAAAATCGGAATAAAAAGCCGCGCGCCAAAAATGATTTTCTGCGCGGTCCAGATAATTTACGCGGCGATTTTTCAAAAATTTGCTCTATATCCATCGATTCCTGGGTCCGAAGTCGGACAAACTAAATCTGTTCTGGGAAAGGCCCCAAAACGCAAAAACCGTAACGACCAGATTATAAAACGCTTCTATCGAAAACTGAATAAAAATGTTTTCCCGCAAAGTGATGACGGGAACCGAAAATTTGAACAAAGATAAAAAACCGATCAAAAGCACAACAATAAAATAGCATAAAACCGTCCCCGCCAAGACGGAGATTAACGAAACAAAAATATTGGCCTGAGTGAAAAGGTAGGACTTTAAAAAACTAAAAGAGAAACCGATAACTATGAACGTTAACGCAAAAAGTCCAAATGAACTGGTGGAAAAAAAATCAAGCGACAAACCGCCCGCCAAAGCCAAAAAAAGCGTCGTTCGCCAATCAGCGGACAAGCTTGTCAAAATTACCACCACTAAAACCAAATTGGGCATAACGCCATAAATTTCCAGATGGGGAAAAACCGTTGTTTGAAGCAAAACGGCCAAAATAAGCGCTGAGAAAAGAAGAAAAAAACCTGTTTTCATACGCGATTTTTATGAACAGTTAATCAGTTGCCACGAACAGGATTTCCAAATTTTTAAACTCCGCCACCGGCTTAACCTTCGCCTTTTTGAACGCCTCGACATCGGAAGAAATAAATACCTCTATCTCCCCCACCAGCAGTCCTTTGGGAAAATTATTTTCTAGGCCGGCGGTAATAACTGCTTCTCCAGTTTCAACCCGGGCGTCTTGCGGCATCATATCAAGAATCAAACCAATCCCCTTGTCGCCCCTCAAAACTCCACTGGCGCGCGTTCGCTGGGTTAAAACATTAATGGCGCTGCCTGGATCCGACAGTAAAACAACTTTAGCGCCGCCTTGAGCGGCTTCGACAATTTTTCCAACCAGAATTCCGCCCGCCAGCGCAACCGACGCCCCAACCTCGACTCCATCTTCTCGCCCCTTATCGATAAAGAGACATTGGCTGAAATTATCAGCGCAACTGCCGACTACATTAGTTAGAATAAATTTAAAATTTTTCGGGAGATCGGCGGCCAGTTGCCGACGCAAAGTTTCATTTTCTCTTGCTTGTTCTCGAAGAGAAGCGAGTTCCAGCCGAAGTTTCAAATTGTCTTCTTGAAGTATTTGATTCTGACCAATCAACTGGCCCGGAAAAAAAAGGGCGCTAAAATAATCAAGACCTTCGCCGCTGGTCTGATAAAGAAGCTTTTGAATGGGAAAAAAAATCTTATAAACAACAGCTTCCGATCTTTCCCAAGACCCGCGGGAACCTAAAAAAATAAGCGGCAAGACAAATACTACCGCAAGCGCGAAACCAAAAAATTTCGATTGGAAAAAAAGAATTCTTTTCATTGAATACGGCTGAATTACTTTAGCGAGTCTTCGTATTGAGTGGTGATTAAAACTTCCCGAACCGCGTCAATGTCTTCCAGAATAATGCCGCAACCGCGAACAACCGCAGTCAGCGGGTCTTCGGCAATCTTAACCGGCATCTTGGTTTCCTCGGCGATCAATCTGTTCAACCCGCGCAGAAGCGCGCCGCCACCAGTTAAAACCAAGCCTCTCTCCATTAAGTCGATTATCAATTCCGGCGGAGTTTCTTCAAGCGTATCCTTTACTGCCTTAACCAAAGTTTTGACGGAACGGCGAAGCGCCTGACGAACCTGGCCGTCATCGATAATAATTTCTTTCGGCAAACCGGTCAATAAATCTCTGCCTTTCATAATAAATTCCAGCCGTTCCTCAAGCGGATAGGCGGAACCAAGAACAATTTTAATTTGTTCAGCCGTCTTCTCGCCGATTAAAAGCTTAAACTCGTCGCGCGCGTATTGAATTATGTCTTCATTAAAACGGTCTCCGGCAATTCTCAAGCTTTGGCAAACAACCACCCCGCCCAGCGATATCACCGCCACCTCGGAAGTTCCACCGCCGATATCGAAAACCATATTGCCCACTGGTTCTTGAATCGGCAGACGGGCGCCCATTGCCGCCGCCATTGGCTCTTCAACCAAATAGACCTCTCGCGCGCCGGCGCTTCTGGCCGCGTCTTCCACCGCTCGCTTTTCCACCTCCGTGCCGCCCGACGGAATGCCAACCACCACGCAAGGTCTCGGCATAATCGCCCAGCTTTTTTCGTAAACTTTGTTAATAAAAAAACGTAACATCTGTTCGGTTACTTCGAAATCAGAAATAACACCCTCAACCAAAGGCCGAATTGCCACAATATGGCCGGGCGTCCGGCCGACCATTCTTTTAGCTTCATTACCAATCGCTAGCACCTGTCCAGTTTTCTGATTTATCGCCACCACTGACGGCTCATTGATGATGATTCCCCTTCCCTTAACATAAACCAGGGTATTGGCCGTACCTAAATCTATACCTATATCCTTCGTGAATGGTTTTAAAAAGATAGACATAGATTAGTTGATTATGAATTTATTTCTTCATTATTGTCTATATCGTCCTTAAATTCTTATGCTAAGTTTTGTGTCGTCTTTTTTCGCAGCAGTATTCATGAATCATCATCAGCCCGCGATCTTAAATTTTTATTATTTTATCACATAAATACTTCACGGAGATTCAAAGTACTACCCGTTATCTGCTTTTTCTTCCCCACCTTGCCCAAACAACCAATAAAGGGCTGGCAATAAAAATAGATGAATAAGTTCCGCAGATAATACCGATAATCAAAACTAAAGCAAATAGCCTAACGGTAGCGCCACCCAAAAAATAAATCGCCAAAAGAGTCAAAAGAACGGACAGGGAAGTATTAATTGATCTGACTAAAGTTTGATTGACGCTCGCATTAACCTTATCCTCAAAATCTCCGCCGAAGCCGCGACGCAAATTTTCTCTGATTCTATCAAAAACAACAATAGTATCATGAACCGAAAAACCCAAAACCGTCAAAAGGGCGGTTACAAAGAGAAGACCGATTTCCACGTCCCAAAAATGTCCCAATAAAGAAAAAACTCCTGCGGGAACAACTACGTCATGAAAAAGGGCCGCTAAAGCCGCTGCCCCGTATTGCCAAGACGGCACCGGCCGAGAAACTTTTCTGAAAGCCCATGCGATATAAGCAACAATCATTATTAAACTCAGACCGATCGCCCCAATTGCCCGACTCTTAAGCTCTTCGCCCACCACCGGCCCCACCGATTCAAACCTCTTCTCTTCCACGTCGCCAAGACTGCTTAGAATACTTTGGTGGGTTAATTCATCTATATTTTTAAATCTTAAAATAACCCCCCGCTCGCCGGTTGGCTGAATATTAATCTCGCCCAAATCGAGAGGTTTTAATTTGTCTTGTATTTCCTGGAAATTGAACGGCTGGTTTCTAAACTCAACTTCCAAAAGGCTTCCGCCGGTAAAATCAATCCCCAGCTTCAATCCCCAAAAAATGAAACTCGCCAGACTAATCGCAAAAAGCAAACCGGAAAATATGAAATAAAATTTTCGATACTTGATGATATTCACGTAACATGTAACACACAACATATAACAATGGTGTAACAAGGCATGGATTTTATCCGCCTGTTGCATGTTATATGTTATGTGTTTTATGATTTTAACGCCACATCCACTCCCATTTTTCAAATTTTCCACTCACAAACCATAATAGAAATGTCCGTGTCACCGTAATTGCCGAAAACATACTAATAAGAATGCCGATTGCCAGCGTTAGGGCAAAACCCTTGATAATACTTGTCCCCAACCAAAACAAAATGGCGCAGGTAATCAAAGAAGAAATATTGGAATCGCGAATAGAAGTCCAGGCTCTTTTAAAACCTTCCTCAACCGCTCCGACTAAACTTTTGCCCGTCCGTAATTCTTCTTTAGTCCTTTCAAAAATAAGAATGTTGGCATCCACCGCCATACCGACGGACAAAATAAACCCGGCGATACCGGCCAAAGTTAATGTTACAGAGATTAATTTGAAAATCGCCAGAACAACCAAAATGTAAATCAAAAGGGCAACGACGGAAACGAAACCCGGCCACCGATACCAGCTAATCATAAACAGGGCGACAGCCAGCAACCCGACCAATCCAGCCCTCAAACTTTGTTCCAGAGAACTTTCGCCCAAAGAGGCGCCAACGGTTTGCTGGTTAATCAGCTTGATTGGTACGGGCAAGGCGCCGGCATTCAAACGCTGCACCAAGGTTTTAGCTTCGTCAATGGTAAAATCACCGGTAATCCTTGCCTGTCCGCCGGAAATCGCTTCTTGGACGACTGGCGCCGAAATCGGGGTGCCATCCAAATAAATCGCCAGACGCTTGCCGACATTTCTTCCAGTAATTTGTTCGAAGAGATTCGCGCCATCACCATTGAATTCAAGCGAGATTCCCGGCCTGCCGGTATTAGGATCAAGCTCGACCTGAGACTTTGTAAGGTATTTACCAGTCAGTTCAGTGGGCGAACCAAAATACGGGTCTTCGCTCAACGCCGCAGAATCTCCCGCCTTCTGCGCCGCTAAAATCTTGTTTGTTTCGTCTTCGCTTCTCGCCTCCCGAAAATCCAAAGACGGAGTTTCACCAATCATTTTAATGGCCTCATTAACATCCTTAACTCCCGCCAGCTCAACTATCAAACGATGATGATTGCCGACTTTTTCAGTCTGCACCACCGGCTCGGTCACTCCAAACAAATTAACCCTCCTTTCAATCACATCCCGCACCCCCGCCATCGCCTCATCGGGCTTACCTACTCCGATCCGCGATAAGTCAGCCTCATATATAAGATGGGTCCCCCCGCGCAAGTCAAGACCTAATTTAAAAGGGAGATTGAAAAACTGGGGAATATTGGAAGTTCTTTTCAAAAATCCGACTTCATTCTTTTTCGCGTTCAGCCAATCAACAGATTTGTTCCACGCTTTTGAATAATCTAAGAAGCCCGCCAGGACAGCTAAAACAAAAATCGCAATGGTAATTGTCTTGATTCTTTTTCGAATGTCCATGTTAGCAAACGCCCATGTTAACAAACGCCCATTTTAACAATAAAAAAACATCGCTTCGTGGTATCAATCAATGTTCTCTGTTGTCTATCTTACAAAAACAAACGCCACCCGTCAATCTTGACAAATGCTTTTTATTATATTATCCTATCGGAAAGCTCTTAAACCTACATTTTACCCTCAAGTGCAACACTTGGTAAATTAGTTGATAAGGCGTA
>CAYYTW010000002.1:3023-45216 GCA_964474765.1 uncultured Candidatus Saccharibacteria bacterium | reverse complement strand
CCAAATTTTAAAATACCTCAAGAGTCCAGAATAGGGTGGCATTATACACTCGTTTTACTTTAATATCGGATAGGTGTATAATAGTATTATCCGATATTAAGCTAATGTATGGCCAAGTATTTAAAATCAAAGATTTTATCGCGCTTGGAAGAAAAAAGCGCGCTTCTGGATAAAAACCGGCCGCTGTCAAAGCCGGCGCTTTTAAAATTGCGCGAGCAAATGATAGTCGAGGGGACTTATAATTCCAATGCTATCGAGGGCAACACCTTGACACTGAAAGAAACCCGTTTGATTCTGGAGGATGGTTTAACGATTGCCGGCAAGTCTATGCGCGAACATTTTGAGGCGACTAATCACCGCGATGCCATTCTTTTTCTGGAAAAAATAATGAAAAAGCGTGGGGTTAAAGAAGAAGACATCTTAACCATTCACGATTTGATTTTGAAGAATATCGAAAAAGAATCCGCCGGGATCTATCGCCGGGGACAGGTGCGGATTCTTGGCGCTCCGTTTCTGTCGTCCAATTATTTAAAGGTGCCGCGGTTAATGGATGATTTGTTCTGGTGGATAAATAGAAATCCGGAGAAACTCCATTTAATCGAACTAGCCGCCTTAGCTCATTATCGATTTGTCGCCATCCATCTTTTTTACGACGGCAATGGCCGCACGGCTCGGCTTTTAATGAATTTGCTATTGATGCAAAGGGGTTACCCTTTTGTTATTGTGCCAGCCAACGACCGAAAAAGATATTACAACGCATTGGCTAAAGCCGACGCAGGCGATTTTTATCCGTTTGTTAATTTGATAGCGCAATTCGTCGAAAATTCGCTTGATTTGTTTTTGGGCGCCATAGGAAGGGCAGAAAGCTTTGTACCTCTTTCGCAGTTAGCCGCAAAAACTTCTTATTCATTAGGCTATTTAAGTTTATTGGCTCGGCGAGGTGAATTGAACGCGGCCAAACGCGGCAAAGTTTGGTTTTCCACGCTTAAAGCCGTTCAGGACTACAAAAACAAAAGAAAGAGAAAAAGGGCTGTGGGCGGTCGCATGAGGACGCGAAGAAATATACCTGGAGCAGGCGGGCGGAGAAAATTATTAATTTCATAAATCATAAATCATACTTATGAAGATTTGTTACTTTGGCGATTACGATTCAAATTATCCTCGCAATCTGGTTTTACTTAAGGGGTTTCGCGAAAACGGAGCGGAGATTTTGGAGTGTCATAGCGATAAAAAAGGATTGAGTTTATATTGGGATCTTTTTTGGAAACATTGGAAAATTAGAAAGAAATACGATGTTTTGATCGTGGCGCAGTCATTTACCAGCGATTTGGCGTGGTTCGCCCAGCGGCTAAGCGATAAAAAAGTCGTTTGGGACGCTTTTTATTCTTTTTACGACCGGGATATTTTTGGCGACGGCTCGATTGTTCCTCGGGGATTTAGACAAAAAGCCCGTTGGCGGGGGGAAAGGCGGTCTTGTCGGGCAGCCGATTTGATTCTGCTCGATACCGATGAGGATATTAAATATTTTGTCAAAGAGTACGGGATTTCCGAAACAAAGTTTAAAAAAGTTTTGGTGGGTGCTGATATTTCTGGAATCGTACCGCTGAAAAAGGCCGGCACCGATAAGTTTTTGATTTGTTTCCATGGCAATTACACCTTGCTTCAGGGTGTAAGATATGTTATTGGGGCGGCTAAAATTTTAGAAAACCATCACCAAATCCGATTTTGTCTCATCGGCCAAGGTCAAACATTTATTGATGACCGGCGGCTGGCCTACAGTTACAATCTTAACAATGTTGAATTCGTCAAGGAATTGAGCCGGCAAGAATTGCTTGACACGATGGAAGGGGCTGATGTTTGTCTGGGTATTTTCGGGGATACGCCCAGAACCCAAAGGGTGATTCCTAAAAAGGTTTTTGAGGCGATTGCCTTGAGCAAACCGATTATTTCCGCCAACACGCCAGCGATGCGGGAATTATTTACTGATCGGGAAAACATTTTGTTTTGCGGCATCGGCAATTCCGAAGATTTGGCAAACAAGATTTTGGAATTAAGAAACAATAAGGAGCTCCGCGAGCAAATCGCCGCCAGCGGCTATCAGTTATTTCAGGAAAAAGCAACGCCGAAAGTTATCGCCAAAGACCTTTTGAAGCACCTAAGCAATCTTATTGTAAAAAAGTAATATGACTATCTGTTATTTTGGCGACTACGATCCGAACTATGCCCGTAGTCGAGTTTTGTTGAAAGGGCTGCGTGAAAATGGCGTGGAGGTTTTGGAGTGTCATAGCGATAAAAATGGGGTAGGGCTTTACTGGGACTTATATAAAAAACACAAAACGATAAAAGGGAAATACGATATTTTATTTGTCGCGCAGTCGTGGCACAGCCGATTGATTTGGCTGGCAAAATTGTTAAGCCCCAAAAAAGTTGTCTGGGACGCTTTTTATTCGTTTTACGATAAGTATGCTTTTGATAATAAAACAATATCGCCGTATGGTTTGAGAGGTTGGTATTTGTGGCTTATCGAGTGGTTTGCGTGCCGTTTTGCAGATGTAATTTTACTTGATACCAATGAGCACATCAAATATTTTGTGGAGATTTTCGGGGCGAGAAAAAATAAATTTATAAGAGTATTAATCGGCGCGGACGACTCTGTTTTTTATCCGCGCGAAACAATATGACAAAAAAAGAAAATAGTTACAAAAGAATTCTGGTTACCGGTGCCGCCGGATTTATCGGCTGCCACTTAGTCGATCATCTTATCGACAGGGGGTTTAACGTTTTCGGCGTTGACGATCTTTCGGGCGGATTTTTAAGAAACGTAAATAAACGATCAAAATTTACGAAGCTTGATTTAAGGGATAAAAAAAAGGTTGATGTTTACATAAAAAAAGTTAAGCCGGACCTGATATATCATTTGGCCGCGGATGCAACTGAAGGTAGAAGTCAGTTTACTCCGATAGAATGCACTGAAAGAAATTATTTTGCCTATCTGAATCTTTTAATTCCGGCTGTCAAAAATGGATTAAAAAAAATTGTTGTAACAAGCTCAATGGCTGTTTACGGCAATCAAAAAGCGCCGTTTAGCGAAGATATGCTTCCTCGGCCGGAGGATATTTACGGAATTTCTAAGGCGGCGATGGAAGCAGCGACGGAAGTGTTGGCGAGCGTCCATGGGTTTGAATATGTCATAGTTCGCCCACATAATGTATACGGCCCCAGACAGAATATGGCCGACCCATATCGAAATGTTGTGGCGATTTTTATCAATCGTCTTCTGCTTGGCAAGCCATTTTATATTTATGGAGACGGCGAGCAAAAACGCAGTTTTACCTACATTGATGACTGCGTGATTCCTTTGGCGCGGACAGGATTATATAAAGGCTTAAATAGCGAAATCTTTAATATCGGAGCTGGACCGAAGGAGGCGGCGACAATTAATGAATTGGCGAACGTGGTCACGGAGGAATTCTTTGGCGGGGCGGTTCCTAAAAATCTTCAGCCTAAATATTTGCCGATGCGCCCGCAGGAAGTAAGGTTTGCCTATAGTTCTCACGATAAAACAGAAAAACTTCTTGGCTATCGCTTAAAAACCGGCCTACGTGAAGGTGTAAAAGAAACGGTCGTTTGGGCGCGGTCTATGGGATATCAGAAACCCATATATCTTAACCAAATAGAATTACCATCTTCTAATCTGCCGGAAACATGGAAGAAAAAACTAATTTAAAAAAAGTTTTTCTGGTATATTTTCATGGGAATTTTATTCCTCTTCAGGGGGTAAAATATATAATTGGCGCCGCAAAAGTTTTATTGCCCCACGAAGATATTAGAATTAAGATAATCGGTGCCGGATCAGGATATGATGAAATCCGCGCTCTGGCAATCAAATTAGAATTGAAAAATATTGATTTTGTCGGAAGGTTACCAGTCGAGCAATTGCCGGCGCATTTGCTGGAAGCCGATGTTTGCTTGGGAATTTTTGGCGCCACGCCTAAAACGCAAAGGGTTATACCGAATAAGGTTTATGAATCGATTGCTATGGCCAAGCCGGCGATCTCGGCCGACACGCCGGCGATGAAGGAATTATTTACCGATCGCGAAAATATTTTATTTTGTCGCCATGCCGACCCCGAAGATCTGGCGGCGAAAATTTTAGAGCTGAAAAATAACGAAGAGTTGAAGAACAAGATCGCGCGGGGCGGATACGAGCTATTCCAGAAACGCGCCGCGCCAAGGATTGTCGCAAAAAATCTTTTATCAGAATTAGAAGCCTACAAATAAAATGCAATTGTCTTATTATGAAAATAAGCAGGAATATAGGAAAGTGAGTCGTGGCAGAAAAGACGGAATTTATCGACTTTTGAGCCAGCGAAAGCAAATGAAGGTATTGGATATTGGCTGTGGTCGGGGCGTGTTGGGTGGTATGCTGAAACAAGATTTTCAGGCGGCAGTCCGTGGCGTTGATATCTCGGCTGCGGCCGTAAAAGCGGCGCAGAAGAATCTGGACGGGGCGTGGCAGATGGATTTAGAGGATGGCGAGTGGCCGCGGCGAAAATTATTGATACAGAATATGATACCGTGATTATTTCCGAGGTTCTGGAGCATCTTTTTTATCCCGAAAAATTATTAAAAAAGATTAAGCAGATTGTCGTTCCCGAGACAGACATTATTATCACCGTGCCCAATCCGCTTTTTTGGAAAAATAGGCTGAAGATTTTTTTAGGTTATTTTGAATATGAAAAAGAAGGCTTGATGGACCGCGGCCATATTCATTTTTTTAGCTGGGCCAGCTTGCGGGAGATGGTAAAAGAAAGCGGTTATTCTATCGTGGGTACATACCATCATTTTCCTACGCGTGGTACAAGGTGGTTAGGCAAGCTACTCCCCGGATTATTTGCTTACCATTTTATCGTTAAGATCAGAGAAAATGAAAAAGAAAGATAAAATTATTATTATTGGCGGCGGACTGACGGGTTTGGGCGCGGCCTATCGGCTGCGAGATTTGGGTTATAAAAATTGGATCATGTATGAAAAGAACGCTTTTTGCGGCGGTTTATCTTCAACATTCAAGGACGAGAAAGGGTTTCTTTGGGATGTTGGCGGCCATGTAATTCATTCTCACTATAAATATTTTGATAGGTTTTTATCGGAGGTGTTGAAAAAAGATTTTTATCGGCATCAAAGGGAAAGCTGGATCAAAACTCCTGATTCGTGGGTGCCGTATCCCTTCCAAAATAATTTACGGTATTTAACTAAAGAAGCGCAATTAGAGTGTCTTTTAGGAGCGGCTAAGGCAGATATTGGAAAGGCGAAAAAAGCAAAAAATTTTGAAGAATGGATAATAAATGTTTTTGGTTATGGAATTGCTAAGCATTTTTTGTTTCCGGACAATTTAAAACGTTGGGCAGCCCCATTGAATAAAATGGATAAGGGCTGGATAGCCGATAGAATCAGCATTGTAGATTTCAAGAGAATATTGGAAAATTTGATTTATGAAAAAAACGATATTTCTTGGGGGCCAAATAACACTTTTATTTTTCCAAAGTTTGGCGGCACTGGTGAAATTTCAAGCAGGGCGGCAGAATTTTTAAAAGATAATATATTATCCAGTCGCGAAGTTAAATCTGTTGATTTGGCTCAAAAACAAATTATATTTAATAACGGACAGAAAGATAAATTTGATTATTTGATTAGCACAATTCCTCTAGATAGATTTCTAAAACTAAATAAAAATGTTCCGAAAAAATTAATTACCCTGGTTAATCGTTTGGCTTGCAATAATATTTTAGTGGTCGGGATCGGCCTTAAAAAAGAAATCAAAACGACAAAATGCTGGGCATACTTTACTGACCCGGATATCCCGTTTTACCGCCTAAGCTATTTCCATAATTATTCTCCTTTTAATGTACCGGAAGGAAATCCCCAAAAATTTTCTTCATTAATGTGCGAAGTTTCTTATTCACGATACAAAAAAGAAGATAAAGAAAGCGTAGCCGAAGGGTGTATAAGGGGCTTAATAAAAAGCGGCATCATTAATGAATCGGATAGAAAAAAAATCATTTCTGAGACTGTTTATGATATTCCTTACGCATATCCAATACCAACATTAGGTCGTGATAAAATTTTGAAGAACGTTCAGCTGTTTTTGATGAAAAATAATATTTATTCGCGCGGCAGATTTGGGGCGTGGAAATACGAAATCGGCAACATGGATCATAGTTTTATGCAGGGCGTCGAGGCGGTGGACAAGATTTTAAAAAATAAAAAAGAGACAGTCTGGTCTTTATGAGAATTAATTTTGTTACCTTTGGAATGCGGCTGACCGGCGGAATACGGGTGGTGGCGGAGATAATCAACCATCTGGCCGAACGGGGGCATCAAATGAGTTTGGTGACTTTTGGCAGTCCGGAAGACTTGAATTGGATAAATCTGAAAGCAAAAGTTTATTACGCCAACCGGTCGTTGCCGCAGAAAATTTCCGGTTATTTGTACTGGCAGGCTTTTGGTTTTCAGCCCTGGCCGGAAGAGGAAACGCGCCGATTATTAAAAGTTATGCCCGATTGCGATATTAATGTCGCGACGATTTCTTACTCCGCTTACGCGGTGAACCGAAGCGGAAAAGGTGTTCCCTTCCACTATTATATGCATTACGAACCTTTGGTTAGGGAAGAGGGTTATAAAAAGAAAATTATTGAAGAAAGCTATTTTCTTCCAACGAAAAAGATAGTCAATTCTTCTTGGTTAGCTAGGCAGATCAAAGAACGAACGAATCAAGATGTTGCAGGTTTGGTTTTTCCGGCTATCGACCATAGTATTTTTTATCCGCGAAAGGAAAAGTCGGCGGCAAGAAAAGGGTCGAAGATTAGAATTGTCAGCTTGGCTAAATATAAATGGTGGAAAGGCCTTCCCGACGCGCTAAAAGCAATCCAGATGGTTCGCGATAGGGGCTATGATGTTGATTTTCAGACTTTTGGGGGGGTGTTCGACCGAAATATCCTGCCGGAAGAAGTAAAAAATATAGAATTCACTTTTGTCGGCTCAAGGATTAACGAGCAATTAGCCGAATTTTATTCCGATGCCGATATTTTAATTTCCGCTTCTTATTTTGAAAGTTTTCCTTTGCCGCCGATCGAGGCAATGGCTTGCGGGACGCCGGTTGTAACCACTGTTTATGGAACGGAAGACTATGTTTTTAACGGAAGAAATGCTTTGGTTGTAGAGCCAAAAAGACCGGAACAAATGGCCGAGGCGATTATCGAATTGATTGAAAATGATTCATTATATAACCAGTTGCGCGAAGAGGGGATAAAAACCGCGAAAAGTTTTACTTGGGAAAAAACCGCGGAGAAGATGGAAGAAATATTTAAAAAAACATTGGAGTCAAATGAATAACCGCATAGAGGAGGTTCTGAATTTAAAGCGCAGAATTTCAGCACAAACTCTTTTTTTATTTCATCGTTGCCTGCGGGGGATTGGCGTTCGGTTGCTGGATGAACGCCTGGTTAATCCACGGAGGTTCTCTAACGCTTTGCTGCGTTTCTACGCGCCATTTTTTGAGGGGAGCGTAATTAATGTTTCCGGGCTGGGACGACAGGGATAAGGAGGGCGGCTTTTATAGGGGATATTTTAAAAATTGTTCCAATTATATCGTTTCCAATGTTTTAGGCAAAGAAAAGGGGATGGGTTCTGTTAAGAAAAGCGAAGGCGAGGAGATCGAGTTAGATTTAGAAAAGCCCTTGACGGCGGATTTCAAGGGTAAATTCGATATTGTTTTCAACCACACAACTTTTGAGCATATTTTTAATATCGAACAGGCTTTTAAAAATCTTTGCGAATTGAGCAAAGACGCCGTTATTCTCGTTATTCCTGTTTTACAAGAAATTCATGTTTTAGAAACATACGGCGATTATTGGCGAATGACAACTTTGGCGGCGGCGAAAATGTTTAAGAAATACGGCTTTGAGCCATTGGTTATTCAGGTAAACGATCAGCCGTTCGCTCCAGTTTACTGTTTTGCCATCGCCGCGCGCGACCAGCGAAAATACGAAAGGAAAATAGAAAAGCGTTTAGATTTCGAAATGGGGAAATATCTTTATGGGTCGGGATTAAAAGAAAGATATATTGAAAGTTTACTGGGCAGAAAAGAAGATAAAAATAGTCTTGGGTGAAAGCCGCAGCTGTTAAAATTTTCAATTTTTTAGTATAAGCGTCATGCTGAACTTGTTTCAGCATCTCATCGATAATGAGAAAGCAAAGAAAAATTTATGTCTATATGATTACCAACAAGCTGAACACCACTTTTTATATCGGTGTTACCGGCAATATTGCTGGGTCGTATGTATCAACATTTGAAAGGATTGGTTGAAGGATTTAGCAAAAAATATAAATTGACAAAGCTGGTTTATTACGAAGAATTTAATAATGCGCGATTAGCTATTTTGCGAGAAAAGCAATTAAAAAATTGGCATCGAGGATGGAAAATAAATTTAGTGAAAGAGGGTAACCCCAAATTTAAAGATTTGTCTGAAGGTTGGTTGGCAGAGATCCCAAAACAAGTTTGGGATGACAACGAAAATTGCAAAATTGCAAATTGAGATGGTTTCAAAACTGTCATTCTGATGGTGAAGCCCGAAGAATCTCTCAATTTGTTTGAGAAAAGGAGCTTAATTTCTTGCATTCGCAAGAGATTCTTCACTTCGTTCAGAATGACAAAATAGGGTTTTGTAACCATCTCATTGTAAAATTTTAAGCCTATGCCAAAAGTCAGCGTCATAATTCCAACTTGTAACCGTCCCGAATTATTATCTCGGGCGATTAAATCTGTTCTGAATCAAACTTTTCGGGATTTTGAGATTATTGTTGTTGATGACGGCGACGTTAAGCTCGCCAAGGATGTTGTTGGGCAGTTTAATTTGGAAGAGGCGCGACCTTTCTCCCCGCTGTCATTCCCGCGAAGGCGGGAATCCAGCGTGTCTAATGGGGTTATAGATTCCCGCTTTCGCGGGGATGACAATAGGGGAAGTGGAAATGACAGCATGAAACATGAGGCTGGCGATGATGAGCGCTGCTTATCAAATGTTGGCGATCGGATAAAATACATTAAGCACGCTGAAAGAAAAGGTGGGGCGGCGGCGAGAAACACAGGAATCAAGGCGGCGCGCGGGGAGTTTATCGCTTTTTTGGACGATGATGACGAATGGCTGCCGGAAAAACTGGAAATTCAGATGAAGCAATTCGAAAATACGCCGGCTGATGTAGGTTTTTGTCTTTCAGCGGTAAAAACTGTTTACGACAATAAAGAGGAATTAAGCGAAGCGCCAGAAGGCATAGCGGATTACCACGAATTGGCCTTAAGGCGGATGAAAGGTTTTTTAACAGTAACGCTAATAATAAAAAAATATGTCTTTGACGAGGTTGGCGTGTTTGACGAGAGTTTGCCGAGCCATCAGGATCCTGATTTGATAATCAGGGTTTCAAAAAAATATAAGGGTCTTTCCATCAGCCGGCCGCTGGTTAGAGTCAGTATGGCCTGTCCCTATGAGCATATCGGCGGCAGTCTGAAGCGAAGGGTTGCCGGCCGCGAAATAATTATTAAGAAATATTTTGACGAATTTAAAAAGAGGCCGGAAGTCTTGGCTTATCACTATTTTCAGCTTGGCCTGTGGTGTCGGGACGACGGGCAAAAAAATAAGGCAAAAGAATACTTCAAAAAGGCGTGGCAGGTAAATTTTAATTTCAGATACGTTTTTCATTATTTCAGGATATTTATGGTTGCGCGCAAAACATATTCGTCATGCTGAATTTCTTAATTGCAAAGCAATTACAGCGAAGCGATTTGATTTCAGCATCTCGTGAGATCCTGAATCAAGTTCAGGATGACACAACGAGATGGTTACAAAACCCTATTTTGTCATTCTGAACGAAGTGAAGAATCTCTTGCGAATGCAAGAAATTAAGCTCCTTTTCTCAAACAAGTTGAGAGATTCTTCTGGCTTCACCCTCAGAATGACAGTTTTGAAACCATCTCAACGCATCCTGTACTCGAAAAATAATTTATGCGTATAGAATTTACTAAAAAAGATTTATTTTTTATTCTGGCGGTTCTGTCCGTAAGTATTTTATTGGTTGTTTTGATCTATCCGTGGTTTTCTCTGATGACGACCGATGGCGTGTTCTATGCTTTGATGGGGGAAAGTTTGGCCAAGGGCGAAGGATTGTCGGTTTACGGCCAGCCGCACCTGATTTTTTCTCCGCTTTTATCTGTTTTTATCGCCTTTTTCTTTCTGATTGCAAGAGATCTTTATTTCGCGGCTCATTTAGGAGTAATTTTTTGCGGCTTAGCTTCGGTTGCGGCTATCTATATTTTGGTGAAAGAAATGGTTTCCCGCCGGGCGGCTCAAATCGCGGCTCTGTTTTTGGCGTTCAGCGGCGTATGGATTTGGCAATACACAGTGACAATTTCAGCTCAAATACCAGCCGGGCTTTTCGCCATTTTAACGGCGTTAGCTTTGTGGAAGGCATCCGGCGTGAAGGATTTGCCTTCTATCAGGGATTATTTATGGTTTTTAGCGGCAGGAGTTTTTATCGGGCTGTCATATTTGGCCCGGCCGGAATATTTTATAATTCTGCTTTTTGCTTTAATTTATTTTTTTGGTGTCATCTTGAGTCCTTCGATTAAGCACAGGATAAATTTTAGCGATGGATCTCACCGGCGTGAAAATAGCCTGACTAGGAGATTCTTCATTGCATTCAGAATGACAAAGGGGCGTGGAGTATGTAGGTTTGGAGGCGCAAGGGCTAAAACACTAGTTGCGGCGCTTCTTCTGGTTATAGTCGGCTTTTTGGTTGTCTCTTCGCCATATCTTTTGTTTCTTCACAAACACTTGGGACATTGGACTATAACAGGGCGAATGGCCGAAGGTTCTATGGGGTTGAGCGGCATTGAGATGGAAAAAATTGATGATGTGGGCGGCGGTACCGCCATCGTTTCGCCGTCAAAATTTGATAGGGGCGTGTTGCAAGTATTTTCTGAAAATTTTGGCGCGCTTTCTAAAAAAACCTTCGACGGCTTACTAACCACCGAACATAATTTTTTGCAGGTTTTTGGATTTTTGGGCGTCGGCTTTTTCGCATTCGGATTGCATCGATGGCTTTTGGAAAAACGACTTAAAGAGTTTGCAATTTTTTTGATCTCTCTTTCGCCCGTCGTTTTAGTCGCCCTGTATCAGGGCGCGACGCCAAATTATTTGGTTCAATTTTTATATATATTTTTAATTTTAGCAGCGGTCGGGTTTCGGGATTTTTACGATAAAATTGTTTCAGGATTTCATTTGAACGGCTGGCCCGCCAGCAACGCTTCGCGTAGCAATGCGGGCTGGCGGGCGAAAACTTTGTTTTTTGGCTTAATTTCAGTTACTGTCTTCTATTTTTTCTTTCCGGCGTTGCAGAATTATCTGTTTCTGCCGAAAGACTACAGCGAAAAGGAGTTTAAGCAAATGGGTTTGTGGATGAATGAGAACACTCCTAATATTGAGCAGAAAACGGTTTATTCTCGCAAGCCAGAGGTTGCTTTTTACGCCGGCAGTAAGTGGCAGATCGTGCCAAATGTTGATAGCTATGAGCAGTTGTTTTCGGCGATGAAAAAGAATAACATTCAATATCTGGTTGTGGATGACAGGTATTTTAAAGCCGCCCGGCCGCAGTTTAATGATTTATTATCGCCCGACAAAGCCCCGGAAAATCTAAAACTGATAAAAACTACCGAATTTTATGGGAAAAGAGTCCTTTTGTATCAATTGCAATAGGACCGGCACTTCACCTTTTTTGCTTATTTTGCTATGCTTTTTGTATAGTTTGATTTAGCGTTAAGCTATTATGACAATTGTTGGTGATGAAAAGAGCGTGAAAGCCCAAGATTTGTGGGATTTGTGCGTGAAGGAATATGAGAGCCGAAATCCCATCAGTAAAATATTATTTCAGAAATATTTTGAAAATTTGGGAAAATTCTTGAAATTGCTTAAAAGTGGGGACAGGGTTCTTGAGGTTGGTTGCGGAGCCGGCGAATCCGCGTTAAGGATTGGAAAATTTCTCCCGCCCGAGGTTTATTTTGAGGCCTCTGACGTCGAGGCATTCTATGTTTCAATGATGCGGGAAAAAGGAATGCCGTTTTTGGTTTCTTGCGAATCGGCCTACCGGCTTCAGAGGGAAGACCGAAGTTTTGATTGCCTTATAATGTTATCGGTTCTTGAACATTTGGATAAGCCAGAATCCGCATTGAAAGAACTTTTTAGAGTTTCGCGAAAATATGTGATTTTAGCGGTTCCCGATGAGCCATTGTGGAGAATTTTAAATTTGGCGCGCTTGCATTATTTGAAAGATTGGGGAAATACTCCCGGCCACATAAATCATTGGTCGAAAAAAAATATTGTCCAGCTGGTTGGTAAATTCGGTCGAGTCGTGACGGCTAAAAGATCTTTACCTTGGCTTTTGCTTTTAGCCGAAATAAAAGAATAACTTTTGCTAAATGAATCATTTTAACAAAACAGAAAATCAAAGCGATGTATCTATCTCCGTTATTGTGCCTGTTTTTAACGAGGAAGTCGCAATCAGCAACGTTTTGGATTCTTTAAAATCCGAATTAAAAGAAATCCGGATTAATTCTGAGATTATTGTTGTCAATGACGGCTCAACTGATTCCACGAAAGAAATTTTAAAAGGAATTGAAAATATAAGAGTAATTAATCATCCGTATAACAAAGGGAACGGCGCCGCTTTAAAAACCGGCGCGAAAAACGCCGAATATGAGTGGCTGATGACTTTTGATGGGGATGGTCAGCATAAAGCGGAGTATATTAAAGAGTTAGTTAAATATACCATAGAATATGATATGGTTGCTGGCGCGCGCGAGGGCTACAAAGGGCCTTGGATTCGCCAGCCCGGAAAAAGATTTTTGCGCTGGTTGGCTAGCTATTTGGTGGAATTTAAAATCCCGGATATTAATTGCGGATTTAGAATGGTCAGAAAAGACTTATTTTTTAAATATATCAATCTCTATCCCAACAGCTTTTCTCTTTACGCGACTTCCTTAATGGCTTTTTTGAAAGAGGGATTGAGCGTAAAATTCGTGCCGATAGAAATCAATAAAAGAAGTGGCGGGAAAAGCCTTGTTAGTCCTAAGCACGCGATTGAAACGCTGCTTTTGATTATTCGGATGATTATTCTGTTTTCGCCGATGAGATTTATTTTGCCTGTCAGCACATTGATGTTTATTCTATTTTGTATCTCGTTTGTTATCGATCTAACTGTGGTGCATTTAACCAACACGACAGTCGTGCTTTTTATTGCCACCATTTTTGTTTTTCTTTTTGGCGTGGTTTTAGATCAGCTAGCGGCGATCAGAAGAAAGATGGGGTAAATATTTTTATAAAATTGACGTGAAAATATACTTATTAAACCCTCCCTATCCCGGAAAATTTATTCGTTCCTCCCGCTGCACATGGATTCCGATCGTCGGAAGTAATTGGTATCCGATTTTTTTGGCGTACGCGACAGGGTTGTTAGAGAAAAGAGGTTATAGCATCAAATTGGTCGATGCTTTAGCCGATGGCTGGGCTCATGAGCAAACTATTGATGATGTTAAAAAATTTTCACCAGACTTGCTGGTTATTTATACTTCTTTGGATAGTTTAGAGAATGAAATTAAGCTGACCAAAAAATTAAAAAGAGAGGTGGGCAATGCTTTTATTGTTTTTGTCGGTCCGTGGTGCGCCACAGACCCCGAAGGAATTTTGAAAAAAGCGTCGGCGGTAGACGGCCTAATCAGGCGCGAGTTTGATTTGCCGTTGGCGAATCTTGCTGATATCTTGGGTAGGAGGGGGGACATAGGTGAAGTAAAAGAGCTTACCTGGCGAAGGGGCGATGAAATAGTCAGCAACCCAGACGGCGAGTTTATAAATTCACAGCAGCTTGAAGAATTGCCTTTTGTGACGGATGTGTATCGCCGCTATCTTAATCTTAAAAATTACCGCCAGACCAGCCTGAAATATCCTTTTATTGATCTTTTTACCGCCCGGGGCTGTTATTGGGGAAAATGCACGTTTTGTCTTTGGCCGTTTACCATTCAGCGCGGCGCTTGTTATAGAGCGCGGAGCATTAGCAATGTCATTGAAGAATTGAAATTTATCAAAAAAGAATTGCCGGAGGTTAAAGAAATTTTCTTTCAAGACGATGCTTTGCCTCCTCGCAGAACGAAAGAGCTCGCTGAAGCAATTTTGAAAAATAATTTAAATTTGGTTTGGTCGGCTTACGCGCGGACGGATATAGATTACGAAACATTAAAACTGGCAAAAAGAGCTGGTTGTCGGATACTTCATGTTGGTTATGAATCGGGCAATGACCAGATATTGAAGAATGTAAAAAAGGGCGAGACGGTGGAAAAAATGGAAAAATTTACCAAGGATGCCAAAAGGGCCGGGCTTAAAATTCACGGAGATTTTATTATTGGTCTTCCTGGAGAGACAAAAGAAACGATCAAAGAAACAATAGACTTTGCCAAGAAGATCAATATCTCCGACTATCAATTTGTTGTGCCCCAGCCGCATCCAGCCACTCCATATCATGATTATTTAGAAGAAAACAATTTTCTTTCCGAGGGCGGCAAGCCGAGTTATCCGGAATTTTCCATAGAAAAATTGGAGTATTGGCGCTTTAGGGCTTATCGGGAAATTTATTTCAGTCCGCGCTATCTTTTGACAAGAGTCCTAGGGGCCATTAAAGAACCGAGCGAAGCCGTTCGTTTGTTGAGAGTCGCTCGGCGGGGTCTACCAAAAATTTTTAGCCATATATCAAAAAGAACAATGCTTAAGAAGGTGTCATTGAAACTGCAGCGATTGAGGGCTTTGCCAATTTCCATTTGGAAGTGGTTTGAAGATGATGAAGAATTTAGGAAAATTTTGCAGGAAGTCGAGGGTTATACAATGTTAAAACCGGAAAGATTGTATTATCTTTACCATTTTTCGAGATATGCAAGCGCGCTTAGTGGCGAAGCGGCAGAGGTCGGAGTTTGGAAGGGCGGATGCTTAAAAATGTTAACCCATAATTTTAATAAACAGATTTATGGCTTTGATTTGTTCGATGCTCGGGAAAATAGCCAGCTTTATCCAGAGTTTGATTATCAGGAAGTAACTGATTATTTTAAAAATGAAAAGAACATCATTTTGATTAAGGGAGATATAAATCAGACTTTGAGTGAGGTTGCCGATAAGTCTTTCTGCTTCGTGCATATTGATTGTGATTTTCCGAATTTAATTTTTCGTTCGCTTGAGTTTTTTTATAGGCGATTGGTTAAGGGGGGAGTGATTATTATTGATGATTATGGAGATGTTGAGTGGTCGGAAACCGTGAAAGTCGTCAAGGATTTTCTAGCCGATAAGCCGGAAGAAGTTATCCCGCTTACCAAGCAGCAAGGTTTAATTATCAAAGTATAAAAATGAACAGAGAAATTTTTCAACAAGAAATTGAAGACTGGAACAACAATGTTCGGTTTTACATAAATGAAAACTCAATGGCTTATCAGGGGAAGATTTATCGCAAGGAGATTTATGATTTTTATCAAATAAAGACGGAAGAAAAGGTTTTGGAAGCGGGCGGGGGCGTGGTCAAGGTGGGCGAAAATACTATTGTAGTGGATTTTTCTCCTAAGATGATCGAAGCGTGCAAGAAAATAAACGGTGAAGGGCGATGCGTTTTAGCCAGCGCTCACCAGCTGCCATTTAAAGACGAGGAGTTTGATGTAGTTGTCGCCAATGGTCTTTCCCATCATCTTAAAGCCCAAGATTTGTTAGAGGACGCCATAAAGGAATTTTATCGGGTTTTAAAGTCCGGCGGAAAGTTGTGTGTTTTTGACCGGGCCAACAATTTTTTCCCGCGGTTGTTTTTTTTAATACGGACGCCTTCCCGGCTTATTTTTAAACCTACATCTAGCTGCAATACACGCAATGAAGCTGATTTTTTGGAAGAAGACATCGATAAAATTATTGCCGGTGGATTTAAGATGGCGCGAAGAAAATATATTATCAATGTTTTTTTCCAAGCAATAACCATTTTTGCCAATGTTCTGCAATATGTTTTTGGTTTCAGAGTTGCTTATTGGTGGCAGAAAATTACTTGGTCCCTTGCTTATTTGGTTGAAAAAGCATTGCCTTTCAAAATTTTTTGCGCCGAGCAGGTGATTGTTTTTAAAAAAATCGCTGAATCGTAAAGCGCCACAACGTTGTCATTCTGAGCGAAATGGAATGAAGCGAAGAATCTCATATTTGCGAGACGGCTGAAGCTTATGAGATCCTTCACTTCGCTTCGCTGCATTCAGGATGACAGAGAAATAGAACTCTATAATTTATAGAAAAAGTGAACAAATTCCAGCCGGAGATTACAATTTTAATTCCAGTGAGGAATGTCGCGAAATATATCCGCGGCTGTCTTGACGCGCTCTTGGCGCAGGATTATCCGAAGGAGAAAATAAAAATTTGGATACTTGACAATAGCTCTTCCGATGGAACACCGGGAATAGTGGCCGAGTACAAAAACCGCGGAGTTGATATTTTCCAAATGGGCGTTGATCCGCCAGCCAAGAAATATAATTTAATCTGGCCAAAGATAGAAACTGAATTTATTGGTTTGGTTGACGGCGATGCTTATGTTAGCCGCGATTGGCTTAAAAATGTTATCGCGCCTTTAGCCGAAGAGGGGGTGGCTGGCGCTAGCGGTCTGATCAAAACCGAAAATCCGGAAAAGCTTTTCGCCAAGTTGGTTGGCTATGACTGGCAGGATCGTTGCGAAAGGTCAACCAAAAACGTCAAGCGAGTACCGTGTATGCACACGGTTTATAAAAAGAAAGCAATTGATGAAATCGGCGGTTTCAACGAACTGCTTAAAACGGGGTATGATGTTGATTTGGGTTATCGGTTAACAAAAGCCGGCCATAAAATCAGATATGTTCCCGAGGCCGTGACTTATCATTGCCATCGCGATAATTTTATTTCCTGGTGGAAACAGCAATACGAGTACGCGAAATTCGCCCTGAAAAGATATTTGATGATTCCGGAAAATGTTTTAGGGGATTCTTTCGCGCCCTGGTGGGTAATTCTTCAGCCGGCATATTACGCGTTAGTTTTGGCGTTATTCGCGCTTTCAATGGTTTTTGGGTGGCCATGGTGGTTGTTTTTAGTTCCCATGAGTTTTCTTTTTATTCTTTACATTTTCCAATCTGCCAGAATCGCCGTCAGATACAGTGATCCATTCGGATTTTTTGTTATTATTTTGTATATTGTCAGGCCGATTATCTGGAGTATTGGAGCGTTTGTTATGGTTGTGATTATAATTAGAAACCTGGCGCGGAACCGCGCGGACTGACGCGCTGATTGGCGCGGGCTAATACGCGCGACTACGCCAAAAGCATAATTCAAGGCGAATAGTTATTATGCGTTTTAATAAAGAACTCGTTTATAGGCTGTTTTATGTCCCGATTATTTTTTTGATTTTCTATTTTTTAGGCCGCCAGTTAATTGAAAATTGGCAGGTTGTTAAAGATTATCAGTTCGTCTTCCGCTATCATTACTTGATTGGCTCTTGCGTTTTGCTTGGCGCGGCAATCAGCTTTTTAGCTTTGGTTTGGAACAGGATTTTAAGAATTATTGAGCCGAATCATAAGATCCCAAACTTGCTGGCTTTGAGAATTTATTTTATTTCTGAATTCGCGAAGTACTTGCCGGGGACTTTCTGGACTATTTTGGGAAAGGTTTATCTTGGCTCTAGGGCGGGAGTTTCAAAAAAAAACTTGGCAGTCAGCTCTTTTTTTGACAGTTTTTTTTCGGTTGTCCCGTCATTTATCCTGGGCGTTTCTTTGTCTTTCGGTTCCTTCAACAACCTGCCAATTTATGCGCGTTTCTTGGGCGCGCTGGCGATTGTTGGCGGGTTAGCGATTGTCCATCCCAAAATTTTTTATCCGATTTCCAATTTTGTTTTAAGGAAATTCAAAAAAGCAGAAATCTTACCGCGGGAATTTTTAAGTTATAAAAACATTCTGGAGCTATTTGTTTGGTATCTTTTGACCGCTGTTTTTGTTGGCATCGCGTTCTTTTTGTTTCTTAACTCTATCGTTGTTTTGCCCATTTCTGCTATACTGGGAATCATCGGCATTTATAATTTGGCGGTGGTGGCCGGGATCGCGGCCATTTACGCGCCGAGCGGCATTGGGGTCAGAGAAGGCGCGCTGGTTTTGCTTTTAGTAAACTATATTCCATTAGCGGTTGCGACTCTGGTTTCTTTCGCGGCAAGAATTTGGTTCACTTTAGTAGAGGTTATTTTGCTTGGCCTTGTCTTATTATCGGATAAAGTGAGTCGGGGCGATTAACATATATGTGCGGAATTTTAGGATTAGCAACTACGAAAAAATCCGATATGACTAGCGGTCAAATAGATGATCTTTTGACCGAGCTTTTCAAATTGTCGGAAAGCCGGGGGAGCGAATCGGCGGGAATAGCGATTAGAAATGAAAGCATAAAAGCAATCAGTGTTTATAAGCGGCCGGTTCGGGCGACGGAAATGGTCGGAACAAAAGAGTATAAAGAATTTTTGCGCGAAAATTTGAGCAGAGGAGGCGGGAAAGCTGGTTCGGGGCTTGCTATTATTGGCCATTCCCGGCTGGTGACTAATGGTTCGCAGGAAGACAATGACAACAACCAACCGGTCATAAAAAGCGGAGGAGTGGCTGTTCATAATGGGATAATTGTTAATGTCAATCTGTTATGGGAAAAGCATGGGACAGAGTTGGAGCGGAAATATGAGGTAGATACGGAAATACTCGTTGACCTGCTGCGGCTGTATTTAAAACGGGGGAAAACGATTATTGAGTCAACCCAAGATGTTTTTGGCGAAATATATGGCGCGACGTCAGTGGCTGTTTTAATGGACGATTCCGATAAATTACTTTTAGCAACCAATACAGGTTCTTTGTATTATGTTTCTAATTTTGCAAATAGTCTTTTTCTATTCGCGTCGGAAAAATATATTGTTGAACGGGTGGCTAAAAAATTATCCGATGCTGGCAAAGTTAGGAAAGTAGAGCCGTTTACGGGGATGTTGATAGATATGGGTGATTTGTCGGTCGAGGAGTTTGGGTTACGCGGATCTGTTTCGACGGCTCCTGTCATTCTGAGCGAACCTGCCGATAGGCAGAGAGGTGAAGAATCTCACCGGCCGGCCAATTCTGGGCCCGCGAGATCCTTCGCTGTTAGCGGGCGGCTCAGGATGACAAGCGGGGAAGTTTTTGAAATTAAAGACTTTTTGCCAAGAATAGAGAAAAAGCAAATTCCAATTATCAGTTTTCAAGAAAAAAGTCGCCTAAGATTGCTTTTAGAATTTAAAGATGTTAGCCATCTTAAAAGGTGCAGCCGTTGCATTTTGCCGGAAACAATGCCCTTTATTGAATTTGATGAACAGGGGGTTTGCAATTATTGCCGGAATTATAAGAACCCACTCGTCCGCCAACCGGCGGACTCGCAGAATCTTGATTCGCGCTTGTCCCGTCTATGGCGGGGCTTCGCGCGAAATAAAAAAGTAGAATATTTAGGGGAGGACAAATTGTTTGAATTAGCGGAGGGGTATAGGAGTAAAACTGGCGAGTCGGATTGCATCGTGCCTCTTTCTGGCGGCAGAGACAGTTGTTACGGCCTTCATTATGTTAAAACCGTTCTTAAAATGAATCCAATCGCTTTTACTTATGATTGGGGGATGGTGACTGATCTGGCGCGAAGAAATCAAGCGCGCCTTTGTGGAAAGCTGGGAGTTGAGCATATTTTGCTTTCGGCGGATATTCGCAAGAAGCGCGATAACATCAGAAAAAATGTTTTGGCTTGGCTGAAAAAGCCGAATCTGGGGATTATCCCTCTATTTATGGCCGGGGATAAGCAGGTTCATCATTATGTTAATAAGCTGAAAGGAAAAACAGGGGTTAAGTTGAACGTTTGGTCGGTTAACAGATTGGAAACAACGGATTTTAAGGTGGGATTTTGCGGTATTCCGCCATTTCACGATAAAGACAGGCCGGATTATCTGCCCGCGTGGCAAAAAGCAAGGTTGGCCGCGTATTATTTAAGATCTTTTTTAGCAAATCCATCTTTATTTAATTCATCAGTTTTTGATACGCTTGAGGCTTATTACGCGTCGTATTTTACGCCCCGGCCGGATCATTATCGTTTGTATGATTTCGTAAAATGGGATGAAAACGCGATTGTATCTACCTTGCTGGAGGAGTATGATTGGGAAACTTCACCCGACACCAAGACAACCTGGCGAATTGGCGATGGCACTGCCCCTTTTTATAATTATATCTATTATACGGTGGCCGGATTTACAGAGAGCGACACATTCAGAAGTAATCAAATTCGAGAAGGAATGTTGAATCGTGAAATGGCGTTGGAAATCGCGCGCGAAGAAAATCGGCCGCGGTTTGAATCAATTAAATGGTATTGTGATACTATTGAGATTGATTTTGAAAAGACGATTTTGACGATTAGCGCGATCCCTAAACTTTATCGTAAATAATATGGATAATATGGATTTGTCGTTTTTCAACATTCAGCGTAAATTTTTTGGCGTTTGGCGAAGTTCGGAGCAAACCGGACAACAGGTGGTTCGGGGCGGTTTTTTGATATTTTTTGAGAGGTTCGTGATAAAAACTCTTTATTTTATCCGGACGGTTATTTTGGCTCGGTTTTTGTTTCCGGATGATTTCGGGCTTTTTGGCATGGCGGTTTTGGCGATGAATGTGACAGAAGTTTTTTTCCAGCACGGCTTTGCTTCGGCGCTTCTTCAGAAGAAAGAAAATGCCAAACAATATTTAGATACCGCCTGGACGGTAACTCTGGTCAGAAATGTTTTTTTGGCCAGTCTTTTGTTTTTTGTCGGCGCGCCGCTGGCTGGTCAGTTTTTTCAAAATGATTCGGTTGTTATATTCGCCCAGGCGCTGGCAATAGTTTTTGTTATTTCCGGGCTTGAAAATCTTGGCGTGATTTTATTGCAAAAGGAAATGCGGTTTAATCGGAAAATGATTTATGACCTTTCGGGTGTGCTGACAGAAGTGGTAACTGTAATTATCGCCGCCTTCTTTTTGCGAAGCCCCTGGGCGTTAGTTATCGCCATGATTGCTAATCGGTCGGCTTACGCGATTGTTTCATATTTTATCTATCCATACCGCCCTCGTTTTCGCTTTGATTGGGAAAAAGCGAAAGAGCTGTTTCGGTTTGGCAAATGGATTGGCATAAGCGGGATTGTTTTGTTTTTGGTCAGCCAGGGCGATTATTTGGTTGTTGGCAAATTGCTTAACGCTTCCTCTCTTGGTTTTTATCAGCTTGCTTTCGCGCTTGGCACCTTGCCGGCTGTTGAATTGGCGCGTTCGCTGGGTAATATTCTTTTTCCTCTATACGCTAAAATCCAGAATGACCGACAGTTATTGAACACATCTTTTATCAAAGTTTCCAGATTGGTTTTTGCTTTAATTATTCCTGCTTCGTTTGGTTTGGCGGTTTTGGCCAAAGAGGCGGTTGGGTTTATTTATGGCGAGCGCTGGCTGCCGATGGTACCGGTTCTTTATGTTATTCTCGCCCTCGCGCTGCTAAAAGCGTTGGATTTTATGATCAGCCCGTTATTTATGGGTATTGGAAAACCGAAGGTCACGACAATTGTTTTGGCGGTCCAGTCGGTAATAATGTTTTCTTTGATTATTTCCTTGACTCAAAAATACGGGATGGTTGGGACTGCTGGCGCTGTCTTGGCCAGTTCGTTTGTCGCGGAGTTTATTTTATTGTTAAAATTGAGAAAAGAAATTGATTTAAAATTTCGGGCTTTAATTAAAATTGTGGCCTTGCCGTTTTTGGGGAGTTTGGCGATGGCCGCGGCGCTTCATTTTTCAAAGCGCGTTGTTTTCCCGGCTACGCTGCCGATTTTTGTCGCCTACATCGCCGTCGGAGTGATAATCTATTTCGCGGCTTTATTCTTGTTGGACCAAATCTTGGGCAAGAGATTTTACGAATCTCTAATATGGATAAAGAAAAATATTTAATTCTTAAGCCCCGCCTCTTAGTGTAAGAGAGAGAGGGGGGGGGATTCGCATCAATGTCAAACAAAGAGAAACATCTAAATAACGAGTTTGAACAAGAAAAAGTAAACAAGGTTTGGCAGGAGGTTTGGGCCTCCAGCGCGGTTTCTGGCGATATGTTTAAGAATCAGTTGTTTATTGAGGCGTGGAAAGTATTTGGAAAATATATTCCCAAAGACGCCAAAACGGTTTTGGAGGCGGGAGGCGGAAGCGGCAGATATGGCCTGAAAATCGCCCAAGATTTGCCGAACAGCAAGGTTATTGTTGTCGATATCGTTGATTCTTCTTTGAGTCTGATTAAAAAACTGGCAGAAGAAATGAAATTGGAGAATATCTATGTCGGCAAGGACGATGTTTTAAAACTATCTTTTCCCGATAATTATTTCGATCTGGTTATTTCTGATGCGGTCATTCAGCATGTGGCTGATGACGGGCGGGCGATCGGGGAAATGGTGAGAGTCTTGAAGCCCGGAGGTGTTTTAATTGTTTCGGCGGTAGGTCGTTGGAATTTTCATTCTCTTTATAAAGCATGGCTGAAGCTGGTCGGACGCCAGTATGAATATAAGAGCGAGAGGGCTTATACTAAAAAAGAGTTAAGAAATTTATTGGAAGGGAAGGGGTTGGAAATTATTACCGAAGACGGATTTTATCCGGCTTATGGAATTTTAAGATTAAAAAAACGCCACAAGATATTTAAACTGTTAGGCCGGATTTGCAATCGTTTGACAAAAATTTTAGATCGGTTCACTAATCGCTTTTTTTCAAGAAATTTTGGGTTTGAAATAGTAGTCGTTGGCAGGAAATAGTTGCATTAAACGACGATTTACGGTATACCTAAAAATAAATATGAACTGGTAGCAGGTTTCTCTCCCGTTGTCATTCTGAGCGTAGCGAAGAATCTCCTCCCCCGCAGTACTGCGGAGGAAGCCAAGGGCTTCATAATCTTGCATTATTGATGAGATCCTTCGCCTTTGGTTCAGGATGACATTGACGGCAAGATCTAGAGATAACAATGCTTTGTTTACGCTGAGAGCGAAATAAACTTACTACGAGTTTTATATTCCATTTTGCATATGACCAAAATAAACCATGATGCCGTTCCCGGCAAACTGGACCATTGCCAGATTACCGGATCAAAAAATCTTTTTGAGGCGATAGATCTGGGACACCAGCCGCCTTGTGATGCTTTGCTGACCGACGAAACAATTAATCAGCCCGAAGCATATTATCCTCTACGGCTGATGATCTCCTCCGAATCAGGACTTGGCCAATTGGACCATGTGGTTGATGGCGGGATTATTTATCCTTACGAATATCCCTATCGCGCCGGAGTTTCAGCGCCCTTAGTGGAGTATTTAAAATCTTTTGCCGACGATATCGCAAAAAGATTCAAAGTGCCGTCCAGGTCGCTGTGTGTTGATATTGGCTGTAATGACGGTACTCTTTTGACCGGATTCAAGCGCTACGGTATGCGGACAATTGGCGTTGAGCCAACGAATATGGCTAAATTTGCCTGGAAAGAAAATAAGATCAAAACAATCCGGGACTTTTTCACCGAATCTGTTGCCAAAGATATTATTGTGGAGTATGGCCGCGCCAAAGTTATTACTATGACCAATGTTTTCGCGCATATGGCTACTTTGGGCGAGGTGATGCGAGGCATAAGCCGGCTTTTAGACAAAGACGGGATATTTGTGACCGAAAGTCAGTATCTTCTTGATGTGCTTGAGGGAAATCAGTTTGATCAGGTATACCACGAACATATTCGTATCTATAGTCTAAAATCGCTAGTCAAACTTTTTCCATATTATGGAATGGAGGTTTTTGACGCGGCAAGAGTGGGCGCCCGTGAAGGTAGCATACGGGTTTATGTGGGGCGCAGGGGTACGCGTCCGGTTAGCGCCGAGGTTGGTAAATTGCTAAAATTGGAAGAAAAAATTGGTTTATTTAAGCCGGAGGCGTGGGCAAAGTGGAGAGAGCGAGTGGAAGAAAATCGTTATCAGTTTATGAAGTTGGCTTATGAAGCAAGGCGGAGGGGATTACACTTTGTGGCCGATTCTTGTCCTGGACGCGGTACGGTTTTAGTTAATTATTACGGTCTTGATAAAACTCTTTTACCCTATATCGCCCAATTGCCGGAATCGGAAAAGGTGGGCAAGTATCTGCCGGGGACTCATATTCCCATTGTCAGCAACGAAATAATTTTAAAAGAAAAACCCGATTACATAGTTATTCTTGCCTGGCATTACGCCGACTATATTATGAAAAACTGGCGCAAAAAAGGAGTTAAGTCTAAATTTGTACTGCCTTTGTCTAAATTTCGAATAATATCATGATTCCGTTAGAGATATAGTGGGCGTACACGACAATTAAAACAGTGAACAAAGCATATTACTAACGAGTATAAAAAAATAATTAGGTACAATTGCGATTAAGTCGCAATCTATCTCTAACGGGATGATTCCATTTTCAGATTTAAAATCTATCAACGCGCAATATAGAGAAGAGCTGCTTGACGCTATTGCGGAAGTTGTTGATTCTGGATGGTATATATTTGGAGAGAAAATGAAAACTTTTGAAAAGGAATTCTCGGAATATTGCGGCGCTGGAGAGGGTATTGCCACCGGAAATGGATTAGACGCGCTTAAATTGATTTTTTGTGCCTATAGAGAGATGGGTGTTTTTTGCGATGGCGATGAAGTATTGGTTCCCGCTAATGCCTATATAGCTACTATTTTACCTGTTATCGAAAATCGCCTAAAGCCCATATTGGTCGAGCCGGATATAAATACTTATAACATCGATGTCAGTTTATTGGAGGAAAAAATAACCGATAAGACAAAAGCGATATTAACGCTTCATTTGTATGGCCAAACAAGTTATTCGGAAGAAATGCAGAAAATTGCTGATAAACATGGTTTAAAAATTATTGAAGATTCCGCGCAGGCGGCTGGAGCAATATATAAAGGAATAAAAACGGGGAGTCTGGGGGATGCCAGCGGTTTTAGTTTTTTCCCCACAAAACCTTTGGGAGCTTTGGGAGATGCTGGCATGATTACAACCGATGATGTGGAATTGGCTGAAATGGTGCGCGCGTCGCGCTATTATCAAAATCATGACAAGCCCCACGAGCGTTTTTCAAGTATTAAGAGTCGTATGGACGAGTTGCAGGCCGCCATACTGTCGGTCAAGCTAAAATATCTCGATGCGGAGAATAATCGGCGGAGAAAGATAGCAAAATTATATCTGGAGAATATTAAAAATGAAAAGCTGATTTTGCCCATTTTGCCCATTTTGCCCAAGGTGCAAGCCGAGGAATTGCATGTCCGGCATTTATTCGTGGTGCGCATAGAAAACAGAGATGAGTTTAAGCGGTATTTATTAGACAAAGGAATTGAAACAATGATTCATTATCCGATTCCGCCACACAAACAACCGGCATTCGCCGCCGCCGCCGCCGAATGGAATGAGAAGAACTATCCAATTACTGAAGAAATTTGCAAAACGGTGATTAGCTTGCCACTTTATCCGATTATGCCAGAGGAAGAAATATTTAAAGTTATTGAAGCGTGCAATACTTTTTAGAAAACTTATTATTCGTCATCCTGAACTTGTTTCAGGATCTTTAATGAGACGTTGAAATAAATTCAGCATGACAAGGTGTTTTTTTGTAAAAAAGAATGGATAAAAGAAACAAGAAGTCCAAGATAGCGTTTATCGTAGGAAAATTTCCGGCAATATCGGAGACTTTTATTATCAATCAAGTGGCTGATTTAAACGATCGGGGGGTTGAGATTGAAATTTTTTCTTTTACCGAGGGCGTTTTTGAAAATATTTCGCAAAGATTTTACGATTATGAAATGGTTAGCAAGACGCACTATCTGAATATGCCGGAGAATGTTTTTTCGCGCTGCCTTTTGGCGATTCCTAAAATTTTTAAGTTTTTAGTCCATAACCCGGCCGCGCTGGCAAGAGTTTTTAATTTTAAAAAATACGGGCGCGACGCCCTGTCGCTGAAGTTGCTTTATTGGACAGAGCCGTTTTTTGACAAACAATTTGATTTATACCATTGCCATTTTGGACAGATAGCCAATAAGTTTTTGATTATAAAAGAAATCTTGGGCATAAAGGAGAAAATGACAACCAGTTTTTACGGCCTCGATGTCAGCAGTTATACCAAAGAGAAGGGCGCAGGAGTATATGATCGCTTAAAAAAAGAGTGTTTTGCTTTCATCGTGATGTCTAATAACATGAAAGAAAGAGTGGTCGCGCAGGGGTTTGATGAAAGCAAGATAACCGTTTTGCCCATCAGCATAGAGGTCGACCCTTACCCTTTCTGGGAGAGGTCGCTCGGACCCGACGAAACGATTCAGATGGTTTCTATTGGAAGGTTTGTCGAGAAAAAGGGTTTTGACGATCTGCTTCGCGCATTGGCCATTGTCAAGCAAAGGACAACAAAGCTCTTTAAGTGCCACATTATCGGCGGCGGCCCGCTGGAAGCAGGGCTTAAGAAGATGACCAATGAATTGAATCTTGGCGACGCGGTTGAATATAAAGGTTATATGAAAATAGAAGATATAATAAAATATTTCCAAGATATGCACTTTTATCTGCAGCCTTCCAAAACTGCGGCTAATGGTGATATGGAGTAGCCTTTTGTTCGCGAACGGAGTGAGCGGTAACAAAAGACTACCGAGCACTCAATTTGTTTTTATGTATTATGTCTATGTAATAAAAAACAATAAGAAAGGAATGATTTATATTGGGTATACCGATAATCTTAAGCGGCGGCTCAAGGAACATAAAGATAAAATTCCGGAACTTATGTATTATGAGGCCTACAGAAATGAACTAGACGCCAGAGAACGGGAAGGGAAGCTTAAACAAAGGGGACAGGCGGTAAGGCATTTAAAGAAAAGGATAAAAAGAAGTTTAGAATAATAAATTGAGTGCTCGGTGTTGAATTTTGTGATTACTTCGTCGTCATTCAGCTCCTCGCAGACAAAATTCGCATGACTACATCCGTAATGCAGGCTATGGCCACCGGGCTGCCTGCGATAACGACAGACCACAGCGCTTTTCCCGATCAGATAATTGATGGAAAGAATGGTTTTTTGGTTCCCGAAGGAGATTTTCAGGCGCTGGCAGAAAAAATTTTGTATATGATGGAGCACCCGGAATTGTGGCCGGAATTTGGCAGATTCGGCCGCGAGCACGTTAAGAAAACATACGACTCCAAAATTTTAATAGAAAAACAAATTAAACTTTACCAGCAGATTTTGGCCGGAGAAGGTGATTAGTCGGCTTCACCGCTTTGTTAACCGTTGACAGCATGGTTAACATAGGCTAACATAGAAACCATGTTCAGTAATACAACTTCCAAATATGGATAAGAAAAATTTTATTACTACAGCCGAACTGGCAAAGATTCTTGGGATCAGCCGGGTGGCTGTTTTCAAGCGGATTAAAGGCGGGAAAATCAAGGCCGTAAAAGCGGGCCGTAATTTTATTATTGACGAGAAAGATTTGTCGGGGATATTGGAAAAGACGCTAAGTGATAACAAAAAAAGGGAAATCAAGGGTGCGGTCGATAAGGTCATAAACGACTATGGCGAAACTTTAAAATTATTGGGCCGCGAATAATTAATGCAGGGGGTATCAATTGCTGAAATCGAATATGTCGGCCATTATTTGGCGACAAAGTTCATGGAATGGGATGAACCCATTCCATCTTTTGCGTCCCGCTATCCTAATATTTTGGAAAGCTGTCTGGCTGCTCCCTTTTATGCCTTCGGCGGGAAGACCCTTTATAGGGGCTTGATGGGAAAAGCGGCAATTCTTTTTTATCTGATGATCAAAAATCATCCTTTTGAAAACGGCAATAAGAGGATAGCGATGACGACGCTTTTTTACTTTTTATATAAAAACAAAAAGTGGTTAAAGGTCGACAATACAGAACTTTATAATTTTGCCAAATGGGTGGCCGAAAGTAATGCCAGACTTAAAGATGAAACCGTTGGGGCAATCCGGAAATTTATTAAAACATTCATGGTAAACTTAGAATAATCATGACTTTCAATAAACTTTCTATTGTTATCCCAGTCTATAACGAAGAAAAAACCATTGATAATATTTTAGCCCGGGTGGAAGCGGTTGACCCCATTAGAAGTGGTGCTTCTAATGGAGCAAGTTTGCAGAAAGAGATTATTATAGTTGATGATTTTTCAACCGATAAAACCAGGGAAATTTTGAGGAAATATGAGGAGCGATATAAGGTTATTTATCATGATAAAAACAAGGGCAAGGGTGCGGCTTTGCGCGCCGGTTTTAAAGAAGCAACCGGCGATATTATCATTATTCAAGACGCCGATTTAGAATACAATCCTAATGAATATCCGAGTCTTCTTCAACCAATTTTGGAAAATAAAGCTGATGTTGTTTGCGGCTCGCGCATAATGACAATGAGCGCCCATCGAGTTTTGTTTTTTTGGCACTCTTTGGGAAATAAATTTCTGACTTTAATTTCTAATATGCTGACAAACTTAAGTTTAACCGATATGGAAACTTGTTATAAGGTTTTTACGCGGGAGGTTTTGGACGCGATTTTGCCGAAATTGAAATCAAACCGTTTCGGCATCGAGCCGGAATTAACAGCTCGATTCGCCAAGAATAAATTCAGAATTTATGAGGTCGGCATTTCTTATTCTGGCCGGACTTATCAGGAAGGAAAAAAAATCAATTGGAAAGACGGGCTGGCGGCAGTCTGGCATATCATACGATTTAATTTGTTCGATTGATGTTTATAGATTTTACCAACAAGTATTTAATTATTTTATTCTGCTTTGTTGTTTTAAATATCATTTTTATTAATTTTTTTCCTAATTTTGCCACTCCTTTTAACTCCGATTCGGAGCAGTACCTGGAAAGCGCCGAATATTTTCGTGGCCTTGAGGCGACGGCCTATCCGCAGAGGCTGCTTAAGCCGCTTATGCCTTTTTTGGTCGCCGTTCTGTCGCCCGTTTTTGGATTTAGCGCCCCTTTCCTTATAGTCAATAGCCTGTTTTATCTTTTTATCGGATTTTTGGTTTTCAAAATAATCAAGCTGATGTTCGGTGACGAACGGCAGACGTTGGTTGGCTCTTTGTTTTTTGTGTCTGCTTATCCGATGCTTGAATACGGAATCGCATTTATGACCGATATGGCCGGCTGGTTTTTCTTTGTCTGGTCTGTCTACCTAACTTTACTGTTTTTAAAAAAGCCTTCTCCTGGGTTGGCTGTTGCCAACGGGGCGGTTGCGGCCGTCGGCGCGCTGGCGAAAGAGTCTGGGGCCATGGGAGCGGTTTTCTTCGGGCTTTGCGTTCTGTTTGTTCACAAGGATATTTTATGGAATAAGGTTAAGTTTATCGCGGCGTTTGCGGTTTTTTTCCTCGCCTTGTTTCTGCCCTGGCAAATTTTCATTTTTTCAAAATTTCATTATGATTATTACCGCTGGTTTGCTTTTAACTGGTCCGCTTCTTCCCAATCGCCATACGCGAAAGAGTTTGCGCTAGTCAGTGTTAAAAGCCTGGTTGCCACTTTTTTTTTCGGCTGGCTGTTTGTCTTGGCAGGTATAATAAGGTGGAAAAACATCGCGCCGGAGAACAAAAAAATAATTTTAGCCCTTATTCCACCCTCCTTCGCTTTTTTTGCGCACCCGGCTATTTCTTCCCGCCTTTTTTACATAGTCGGGCTGTTATTGAGTATTTTGGCCGGCGTCGGGTTTATGTATTTGCTGAATAATTTCAAAAAGATCTACGTTTATTCTTTGTTGGCTATGGTTATAGCCGGCAACTATTTTTGGTTTGTTTTTGATGACCGGCTAAGGACAATAGTTAACGCCATTTTGAAAATCACTTATTAAATCATGAAAATTAGCAAACTTTCTATAGTTATCCCCGCCTACAATGAGGAAAAAACTCTCGAGGGGATTTTAGGCAAGGTAGAGGCGGCGAATTTTGGTCATGTCGAAAAAGAAATTATTATTATTGACGACGGATCAGGCGACAAAACGCGGGAGATTTTGAAGAAGTATGAGAATAAATATCGGGTTATCTACCACGATAAAAATATGGGAAAGGGGGCGGCGGTCCGAACCGGATTTGGGGCGGCGACTGGTGATTATGTGGTTGTTCAGGACGCGGATTTGGAGTACGATCCGAATGATATCGCGGTTATGGTAAAATTGGCGGCCGAGAAAGACGCTGGCGTTGTTTATGGTTCCAGGCGCCTGGGTTTGCTTAAAAAGAAAAACCCGATGGCTGGCTGGGTTTATCATTTGGGAGGGCGTTTTTTGACTTTGTTCGCTAATTTTTTGTATGGTATAAGTATTACCGATGAGCCGACCTGCTATAAAATGGTTAGCCGAAGAATTATTGATAGAATGGAGCTTGAGGCAAACGGATTCGAGTTTTGTCCGGAAATCACTGCGAAAATCGCGCGGCTGGGCGTTCCGATTCATGAAGTGCCGATTTCTTATAATCCCAGAAGCGTCAAAGAGGGAAAAAAAATCAAGTTTAAGGACGGTCTGATTGCGATTTGGACGTTGATAAAGTACCGTTTCAAAAAAATCTAGTTTGATTATACTTTATGAAAATAACTTTAGTTCAACCACCATTAACGTTAAAAGAGAGGTATGGGGTGGAGCATCAGAGCGGAGGCGAAAGCATTCCTTTGGGTTTGGCTTATTTGGCTTCTTCGGCTAGAGCGGCCGGTTGCGAGGTAAAAATTATTGACGCGGAAATTCTGCATTTTAATTTGGAAAGGGCGGCTCGGGAAATTTTGGATACGAATCCGGAAATAGTTGGTTTTACCGCGGTTAGTATTTCAGTGGACAATGCCGCGGCTGTAGCTAAAAAGATAAAAAATCTTAAACCAAATATTATTGCTGTCATCGGCGGGCATCATTTAACAACCGCGCCCAAGGAAACCCTGGAGCTTTTTCCCAATTTTGATTTGGGTGTGGTCGGCGAAGGCGAAAAGACATTGATCGAGCTGGCGTCGGTCTTTGGCCAGTATGGTTTTGACAAAGAAAGATTGCGAAATATTAACGGACTGATTTTTAGAGACGACGAAAGCGGCGGATTTATAATCACTTCTCCGCGCGAAAGAGTCTTGAAATTAGATTCTTTGCCGCCTCCAGCCTTTGATCTTTTGCCAGATTTGACTTTGTATTCTCCGCCGGCTCATACGGTTAAAAAGTTTCCGGCCTGCACCCTCGTTACTTCACGCGGTTGTCCCGGGCAGTGCGTTTTTTGCACCAGAAGCGTTTACGGCAATATTCTATCGTCTCATTCCGCCGAATATATGATTGATTTGGCGTTTAATCTTTATAACGATTATGGCATACGCGAAATACAATTCCGGGACGATAATTTTACGGTTTTTAAAGCGCGGCTTTTCAGATTTTGCGAGTTGTTGAAAGAAAAAAAATTGGATTTGGTTTGGACGGCGTTGGCGCGGGTTGATATGGTTGATCCGGAAATGCTTCGGGCCATGAAGGGGGCTGGTTGTTGGCAGATTTGGTATGGTCTTGAGTCGGGAAATAATGAAATTTTGAAATTAATCAAGAAAAATACCACCAAAGAAAAGATCGCCAAAGCCGTTAATTGGACCAAGCGAGCAGGGATGGATGTCGGGGCATTTTTCATTCTTGGTCATCCTGGCGAAACCAAGGAAACCATGAGAGAAACTATAGATTTCGCCCTGTCGTTGTCAATTGACGAATTTCATAGCACTTTTATGACGCCATTGCCCGGTTCAGAGCTTAGTCGGATTTGGCCGCAGTATGGAACTTTCGATAACGACTGGAAGAAGTTTAATGAATGGAAACCGGTTTTTGTTCCCAACGGGTTAACCAAGGAGGATTTGGAGGCGTATAGCAAGGAATTCTACCGGAGATTTTATTTCCGACCGCGAATAGTTTTTAATTACCTGAAAAAAATAAGGAGTTGGCGGCACCTGAAAATATATTTTTCAGCCTTTTTGGCGCTGTTGGAATGGATTTTCAAGAAGCGAGAGGCGGAGACAAAATAATGAAACTTAACTATTTTTTGCCATGAAAAAAGCGCTGGTTATCACAATAGCTCTTTTTTTGTTGGTCAGAATTTTGATTTTCGCGACTTTCTGGCAGGCGAGTCTGGACAAGGGCGGCTGGCAGAATTTTTATGGTTGGACTCAGTCGGCCAACCAGGTTCTTCGGGGAATTTTCCATGAGTATTGCGATTGGCACCCGCCGCTTTATTATGCCTTTACTTCTTCAATATTGTTTTTATTTCATAATCAATGGCCCATCTATTTTTTTCAGATTTTGTTTGCCCTTATCGATTTGTGGCTAATTTATAAAATCAGCCGGTTGTTTTTCGCGGAAAAGATTTCTTGGGCGGTAACGCTTCTGGCGGCGATCGAGCCGCATTGGGCTTGGCATAATCTATTGCTGGTTAGCGAAAATTTGTTCACCCCTTTCTTTCTGGCCGGATTTTATTTTTTCTTTAGATATTTAATGGGGAGCCATCGAAAGAATTTACTTTTTTCCGCGATTTTTTGGGGAGCGGCAACCTGGGTTAGGTTTAATAGTCTTCAGATAACCTTGCTTTTGTCATTCTTTTTGCTTCTCGTTTTTCTGATTAAGCAGCGGCCGGGGATAGAAATTTTACCCAATATTTCTTTTAGGCGTCTGCTGGTCGATTTAACAATTTTCAATTTGCTGTTTTTTCTTATTTTGTCGCCGTGGATGGTCTATAACGAAATGGCGTATGGCCGGTTTACCTTCACCAATATTTTGTCGACAAATTTTTATTTTTATAACGTGCCGCCCTTACTGGCGGTGCAAAAAAATATTTCTTATGACGCGGGATATCAAATGGTCGCGCAAAAAGCAAAGGATGACTTAGGAGACAATGTGGGCGATCAGGGAGATTGCAAACTGTATAGCAAAAAAGAGCTTGGCCGGCAGTTTAGCTACTACCGACAGGAGGCAAAGAATTATATCCTGGCCGATCTTTCAACCTATTTAAAAATGCACTTGCTCCGCGCCGTCCCTTTTTTCTTCCAATCGGGATATTTTGATATGTGGTCGGCCTACTCCGGAAAATATTCAAAACCCGACATAACCGGTTTGGTCATGAAAGGAAACTTTCCCGCTATAAAATCGTTTTTTTTGAATCTTAATTTGAAACTGGCTGTTTATCTGTTGGGAATTATTTTTTGGGGGATCGCTTCATTGGCCGTCTTTGTTTCTTGTTTTTATTCATATTTCCAAGACAGAAAAAGGTTTATATTTTTCCTTTTGAGTCTTATAATTATTTTGTATACCGCCTTTGTGGTTTCTCCCTTTGTTTTGGCAAAATACCGGTTCCCGCTTTACATTTTCTTTCTTGCGCCATTGGTTTATATGATTGGAGTGGCGCGTGATTGGTTGTTCGGGCGCCAAAAATTAATTCGTTATGAATAACATCAAAAAATCAATTAGGAAAATTCCTGTTTTAGCCGGCGCGGCCAAGCTGGCTTACGATTGGCGGCTGGAGAGAAAACTTCGGAAGAGGGTCAAAAAGTTTTTAGCCGCCGGCTCCTTGCCGTATACGAGTATCGCGCCCCCGCAGTACCTCGTCGGCTATGAGCCGACTATCAGGTGTAATTTGAGGTGTAAAATGTGCTATCAGGGGCAGACGCGGGCAATGAGAAGAGAAGAACTTGAAACCGACGAGGTTATGGAGATTTTTGAAAAATTAAAGAAAAAAACCGGCGCAATTAAATTGGTAGGCGGCGAACCGATGGTTAGGAATGACATTTTGGAGCTGCTTAATTTCTGGTATAAAAATAACATCCGGACTATTTTGCAAACAAACTGTACTTTAATCAGCGCTAATAATATCAAAACCATAAAACAGCTGACTAACATTACCGATGTTTTAACTTCGCTTGACGGGCCGCCGGAGCTTCACGATTCCATCAGGGGAGTGCCCGGCGCTTTTAATAAGCTGAAACAAGCCATCGAACTTCTTAGAGAGAACAGGCCCGATATTCCCATTACCGTTTTCGCCACCATCTTGCCCTGGGATAATTTAGATAATCTTCTACAACTGATTGATATTGCCAGAGGATTGGGCCTGGGAACATTAAATCTCATTTTTGAGCAGGTTTATACCGAGGAAGAAGTGGGGGCAGCCAAGAAAGTCTTTGAGGGAGTTTTGGGGTGGCCCTCCTACGCTTCCGCCAAAGGCGGATCCGTCTCGGGCGGAAAAGCTACGGAGGGTAAACCAGAAGAGAGTTATCGACTTAACACCCAAGTCAGGGGAAAGCTTTTCCCAGACGGATTTAGCGCCTCAACATTTAAGAAGAAATTAAGGGAGGCGAGATTCTATGGATTGAAAAGAGGTTGTTTTATCAATTTCGTTCCGTTTAATTATTATCGTCACCCGGAAAATTATATTAACGGAATGCAGGGGCGGCTTGCCCGCCGTAGCTTTGGCAGAGGCGGTCCGTTTTGCCTAAAACTATTGACGCCAGAACTGCGCATTAACCAGACTGGAGATGTGGTTTGGTGCGATGTGATTGAAAAATCATTCGGCAGCTTATTGGAAAAAACGCCAGATCAAATCTGGCTATCGAAAGAGTATCAGGATTTTCGCGATTATCTCTATAAGAATTCTTTGCCCATTTGCCGTCGCTGCTGCAAGGTTTTCTATGTTTAATTTTTAACTATTAATTGGGTGAGTTTTTTTACACGCCCTTCCGGCTCAAGATAATTTTGATTGTTTTAAGTAGAATTGACAGGTCGAGAAGAAACGACCGGTTTTTTAAATAGTAGAAATCGTATTGGAGTTTTTGGAGGGTGTCGGCGTAGGAAGCGCCGTATTCATAGTTAATCTGCGCCCAGCCAGTTAAGCCCGGTTTGACCAGGTGTCGGACTTGGTAAAAAGGCACTTCTTTCTGCATAGTGGTGCCAAAAACGAACTCCGGCCGCTCCGGCCGCGGGCCGACAAAAGACATCTCGCCCCTCAAGATGTTTAAAAGCTGCGGGAGCTCGTCGAGCCGCGTTTTCCGCAGGACGCTGCCAGCGCGCGTTACGCGCGGATCGCGTTTATTCTTCGCGGTCCACTGGGCGCCATTTTTTTCCGCGTCTTGAATCATGGAGCGGAATTTTATTATTTCGAAGATGCGATTATCCTGTCCGACCCGTTTTTGTCGATAAAAGATGGGACCCGGACTGTTCAGTTTGATTGCTATGGCAATAAAAGGAGAGAAGATTAGAGCAACGACGCCTAAAATTATCGCGAAGACAACATCAAAGCCGCGCTTGAGGGCGTCATAAATTTTTTTTTGGCTACTCATCAGATTTTCCAAAAACCAAATTTCTTCAATAACTGAAACCGGTATTTTGTCCATTAGGCGTTCGTAGAATTTTGGTAGGTCGAAAAGATTGATTTTGAGCGGCAGGCAGTGATAGAGATTTCTTGTTAGCACGCCGTCTTGTCTCGGATTGGCTATTGTTACAATAGTTTGAATCTTTTCTTGGATAACGGTTTCTACTAAATTGGAAACCAGCCTCGTTTCTTTTTCGGTTATTATTTTTTTGACGCGGTAACCGAGTTGGGGGTTGTCTTTGATATAGCGAATAAGTTGGTGAGCTTCCTTGTCGCGGCCGATAATCAGGACATTATTGATCAGGGCCGGGGATTTAATAAGACGATTAAAGGTTTGGCGCCACAGATAAATTAAGACGGCGACAATGGCAAGATCCATCGCCAGGTTAGTTTTTGGCGAAATTCCAAAAGAGGGAAATAAATAGAAAAATAAAACGGCAATAGCCGCGTTGACGACGACAGCTTTCAGGAGGGCGGAATAAAAAAGCAGGGTATTTTTTGCCGAACCGAGTTCATACAGCCCGGTGATATGAAAGACAACAAGCCAGACGGCGTATATAATAGTAAAGGGCAGAATATGTTGCTGCCAGTCGGTCGGGGGATGGCTTGGCCAATATCTGAAATAGAGAGTAATGGTTAGACTCGAGTAGAGAATAATTATGTCGCCGAAAAGCAGTATTGCCTTCTTAACTTTAATCGAGGTATCATTCATAATATAAATAAAGATAGTTCAATTATTATTATAACAAAATAACGCCAAAAATCAATGAAAAATGATTGTTTCACCGGAAAATATCGGGCATTAATTCTCATTTTAAGCTTAGGGTTGTTTTTGGTTATCGGCTTTGGCCAGCCGGCTTTGGCTGATTTTTTGGGCGATGTAAAAAGTTTTTCCGTCGATCCTGCCTATGATTCCAGCGGCCGTATGAGCGTTTCCGCCACCCTGCGCGTCGTGGGCGCCAACGCCTATTTTTATGTGGGAAACGCTTGGTGGAGCCATCTTACCTCCGCGCAGCAAAATTCTCTGGCGGTTGCTTTGAGTGGTTTAAGCGCGGAGTTTGATAATATAATTTATCCTCGAATGACCGCGGTCTACGGTTTGGAATGGAGGCCGGGCATCGACAATGATAACCGAATAACTATTTTGGTCGCGGAGCTGGTCAAAGACGCCGGAGGTTATTTTAAGCCGGAGGATGAATATCTTAAATCGCAAAGGGCCGATTCTAACGAGCGTGAGATGATTTATTTAAATAGTCTTTATCTTGAGAATATTCTTGGCAAAACATTCTTGGCTCACGAATTTCAACATTTAATCACCTTTTATCAGAAGACGGTGCGTTACGGACTCGAGGAGGACGTTTGGCTTAACGAAGCGCGTTCTGAATATGCCCCCACATTGCTTGGATATGATAATCAGTACGAATTGAGCAATTTGAAATTGCGAGTTGATAAATTTTTATCCAACCCCTCTGACCCATTGGGCGAATGGCACGACCAGAGCAGCGATTACGGAGTAGCCAATCTTTTTATGCAATATCTAATCGATCATTACGGAACAAGAATTCTCACCCTGATGATGCAAAATAGCTTGGTTGGCATTAATAGTATTGATGCCGCGCTTCGGGTAATGGGACAAACCGACACTTTCGCCGCTATTTTTACCAACTGGACTTTGGCTAATTATTTAAACAATTGTTCGGTCGGCCCGGCTAAAATTTATTGTTATTCCAACTTCAGCTTGGGATATGACAATATTCGCGTTCTTCCTACCGCCGGTTATGTATTGGGCGATGGTTCTTTGGAGTTGGCTTCCTGGATAAAGGATTGGTCGCCCCGTTGGTACAAAATAGACAGCAGTGATAGCCGGTCAAAGACTCTTAAAATCGATTTTGAGGGTTATGGAATAAACAGCGATTTCATGGTTTCGTATATCCTTTGGGATGGTATCGCCAACAAGGCTTATTCGATGAATCTTAATGCCGATCAAAGAGGGGGGCTTTTGATTCCCAAATTTGGTTCGCAGATAAGGTCTGTTCTTCTCGTGCCGGTTAATACCGAAAAGAGAAGCAATTTTTCTAATAGCGATCCCAATATCCCTTTTTCTTTCAAAATTTCTGCTTCAACCAATTTTCCTTCTCTTTTGCCGGACGGCTCGTTGGTGAAGGCTGACAATGACTCGAAAGTTTATCAAATCGACAAAGTGTCAAAGAGATGGATTACTGATGCCAATATTTTCATCACTCGGGGGTTTAAGTGGGCGGATATTAAAACGTTGGCGGCGTCGGACTTAGCCATCTACCCGGAAGGCAAGGCGGTTGGCTGGTCAGATGGAACATTGATAAAGTCCTCGGATGCCCCTACGGTTTACGTGGTTTCCATGGAAAAAAAGAGGCCGTTTTCTTCGGCGGAAGTTTTTGTCGGCTTGGGGTATCGATGGGGAAATATTAAAACAATCTCACAGAGCGATCTCGATCAGTATGAATCAGGCGTACAAATTGACACTTTGTCTCATCCCGACGGTGCTCTGGTAAAATTTTCCGACAGCCCGAATATTTATTTAATTGAAGGTGGCGCGAGAAAGTTAATTCCTTCTATTGAGGTTTTTTTGAAGCGCGGCTACGGCTTCAGTTCTGTTTTGATAGTTGATTCAGGTTTTAAAAGCAAGTATCCGGATGGGGATGCGCTAAACTGATAAGAGATAAGGGATAGGAGGCTAGTGATTGGAGGTTAGAACAAACGACTGGCGCAGTTAGCGCGGTCGTTTTTTGACAGAAGCAAAAAATACGAAGCCTGTCCGCCAAAGCCTTGGCGACGGAGGGAGCCAGAATCCAGATCGACGTAATTAAGCCAAACTCTGGATTCCCGCTTTTCACTCTCCGGGCGACCACCCGTAGGCGTGGCGCGGGACAGAGGGAGTAGGTTTTCGGATTCACGGCTTATATTGGCATGGCATTGCTAAAATAAGTAAAACGTGTATAATTTATGATTGAGATGGTTTCAAAACTGTCATTCTGAGGGTGAAGCCCGAAGAATCTCTCAACTTGTTTGAGAAAAGGAGCTTAATTTCTTGCATTCGCAAGAGATTCTTCACTTCGTTCAGAATGACAAAATAGGGTTTTGTAACCATCTCATTGTATAATTGTGAGTAACAATTGATCTCGCGTCACGAATAATGATATCCGGTTTGCCCGTAATGTTTTCCGCGAGGCAATGGTGCGGGCGACTGGTATCTTTTGATTTTGTTTTAAGATTATGGCAGAAAAAAAACAAACAGCATCAGATAAGGAAAACGTATTTTCTCCGGCTGTCGAAGAAATGCTTGAGGCCGGGGCGCATTTTGGGCATCGGGTTACGAAATGGAGTCCGAAAATGGAGCCGTACATTTTCGGCACAAAGAATAATATCCATATTATCGATTTAGATAAGACAGTTGCGAAATTAAAGGAGGCGCTGGATTTTATCAGAACGCTTTCAGCGGAAGGTAGAATCATTCTTTTTGTCGGTACTACTCCAACCGCGAAAAAAGTCGTTGAAGAAACGGCGCCGCTGTGCCAGATGCCTTATGTTTCGGAAAGATGGCTTGGGGGGACTTTGACTAACTTCAGAATTATCTTGAAACGCTTGGATTATTTCAGGGATTTGGTGAGAAAGAAGGAAGGCGGGGAATTGACCAAGTACACTAAAAAGGAACAGCACGATTTTAACGAAGAGATTAAAAAACTGGAACGCAAATTTGGCGGTATAAAGAATCTGGTTAAAAAACCGGACGTCCTTTTCGTTTTGAGCGCCAAAAAGAATTTGGCGGCCATCAAAGAGGCAAGGGCGGCGGGCGTTAAGATTGTTGCCCTGTGCGATACCAATGTTGACCCGACATCCATTGACTATCCGATTCCTTCCAACGATGACGCGATTTCAGCCCTGCGATTGATGGCCGGTTATGTCGTGAAGGCAGTTGAGGAAGGAAAAGGGGGGATAAAAACCGAGGCGGAAAATAAGACGAAATAATTCCTAATTCACTTTCGGAATTTTAAAACTTATGGATCTTAATCACGTTAAAAAACTTCGGGAAGACACTGGTCTTTCGGTTATGGAATGCAAGAAGGCCATAGAGGCGGCGGGCGGCGATTTCAAAAAGGCGATGGAAATTTTGAAGGAGAAGGAAAGGGTTTTGGCAGACAAAAAAACCGGGGCGGAAACACATGAGGGGCTGGTCGAGGCCTACATTCATAGCAACGGCAAGATAGGGGTTTTGGTTGAATTGTGCTGTCAAACCGATTTTGTGGCTAGAAACGACGATTTTAAAAAACTGACTCGCGATATAGCTATGCAGATTGCCGCTTGCGACCCCGGAGATTCGGATGCGTTGATGGCTCAACCATTCATTAAAGATATTTCCAAGACGGTCGGCGAATTGCTCCAGGAGAGTATCGCTAGGACCGGGGAAAATATCAAGGTAGGACGATTCTCAAGATTCAAAATCTAAATAATATGTTGCTTATCATTTTTTATCTTTTAATGCTCCTGGCTCTTTTTGGAATAGCCGCGATTGCCGTACGGAAAATTCCCGTTTTAACGAAATTGCCCGCCGAGCCGCCAGGAGAAGAGTTTTCCCCCAAGGTACAAAACGGAGCCGTTGGCCTCCTTAAGGGAGTGGCCACAAGACCTCACCATTGGCTGATGTTTTTTGGTTGGACGGAAAAGCTATTGCGCAAGACCAGGCTTTTATTTTTGAAAATCGATTCCTTTTTTGCCTCCTTAATCACTAAATCCAGGAATAAGTCTCAAGAGTTGGCGGTGAAATCGCGAGAGTGGGTGAGTGAAAAACGGATGAAAAAGATAGCAAAACTGAAATTGGTGGCTAAATTAAACATGACTACCGAACAAAAAGAGGAACATCTTTTGCGCAGCTTGCGTCAGAATCCAAAGGACATAAAGGCCTATAGGGAATTAGGTTTGTTGTATTTGGAGCGTAAAAATTACGAGGATGCCGCGGCCGCTTTCGATGAGGTTTTAAAATTAAATTTCGAGGATGAGATGGCAAAGGTGAGGTTGGAGGAAATCAAAAACAGAGAAATTGGCCAGGTTGGCAATGGAACTAAAGATGATGAATTGCCAGCGTAGCTTCCTCATTCGCCGAGGTAGCTTCCGCCAGAGGCGGATCCGCCTTCGGCGGACAACTTGCCATCCTATCTTTGCCACCTTAGCTCAATGGCAGAGCAACGGTTTTGTAAACCGTAGGTTCTCGGTTCGAGCCCGAGAGGTGGCTCTGGCAAAGATGGGAGGGCAAATAGGTCCTCGATTTCACCCTTCGGGTGACTACCCGTAGGGTAGCAAATCTGACGGGTGGTTCACGGCGATATGGCCGAGCAGACTTGCACCGCTTGTTAATGCTATTCAAGGGGAGTCACCCCTTTTGTTGAAAAACTATGCGAGATAAGATATGATTATTTTTAAGGGCGGGTCGCATAGCGGCAATTGCATCAGACTGTAAATCTGACGTCCTCTGGACTACGGGGGTTCGAGTCCCTCCCCGCCCACATAAATTAGTGACTAGAGATTAAGTGATTGGTGAAAAGTCCTTCAAAATATTAATGATCGACCAGTATCTTAAATAGGAAGCGATTGACCATATATTTTGATGATGAGATGGTTACAAAACTATCTAATCTGTCATCCCGAATTCATTTCGGGATCTAAGTTTAGTGATTATTAGAACGAAGTAGATTCTGAAACAAGTTCAGAATGACAATACGACGAGTTTTGTAACCATCTCGATATTCAAAAGGACTATAAGCGAAGCAATTTATATAAAGCACAATCCCAAAGGAGATCCTTTTAAATTCCATCCTCCGAAAAGCATTAAGGAAGCGCAATTATTTGGTTTAGGAATAGGACTTTATTGGGGTGAAGGAAATAAAGCTAATAAAAATACAGTGCGATTGGGGAGTTCTGACGCGGACATGCTTAAAGTTTTTATAGGATTTCTCGTCAAATTTTTTAGGATAAGGAGAGGTGATCTAAAATTTCATTTACATATTTTTACCGATATAAATATTAACAAAGCAAAAAAATACTGGATTAATCAACTGCGTATAAGCAAGGGGCAGATATATAAACCTTTAATATCGAGATCCGGCTCTATCGGAACTTATCGTAATAAAAGCAAATATGGAGTGATGACATTGTATTATGGAAACACCAAATTGAGGAATCAATTAGTTCGTTTAATAGAAGATAATAAGCCGACGTAGCTCAGTTGGCAGAGCAACTCCATGGTAAAATAATTTGCCCATTAGTCGGGAAACCCACTAATGAATCCCGAATTACGGTTAAAGGCCTGTAAGGGTTCAGACCGTAGCGCTGCATTGGCGCTCGAACGACTGGCAAGGGGCGCTAACCCAATTCAAATTGGCACGCGTAAGATACAGTCTAATCCTCATATAATTCGCTCCGGGCGGAGAAATTGGGGTCTGAATGAAGGAGTAGGTCACCAGTTCAAATCTGGTCGTCGGCTCACTTCGGCGGACAAGCATGGTAAGGAGTAGGTCGCCGGTTTCACCCTTCGGGTGACCACCCGTAGGGTGGCAAATCTGGTCGTCGGCTCACTTCGGCGGACAAGCATGGTAAGGAGTAGGTCGCC
>CAYYTW010000002.1:0-2923 GCA_964474765.1 uncultured Candidatus Saccharibacteria bacterium | reverse complement strand
GTTTCACCCTTCGGGTGACCACCCGTAGGGTGGCAAATCTGGTCGTCGGCTCACTGTATAAAAAGCAGTAAGATTTTATGGTGAAAACATCTTCCGCGAAAAAATATCTGACCCTTTTGATTGTTTTGGGTATTTTGCTTCTCGCCTGGATCGGAGTGAACAAATGGCAGTATGGGAAGATGCCTTGGGAAATGTTGAAAGAGGCAAACGACAGACTGAATCACGCGGCGACTAGTAGCGTTGAAAGCGGGGCGAAGACTTTGGAAGAATCGGTGCCGCAAGTGTCACAAGCGGCACGGCAGACGACAATGAAGGGTATCGCTGGTAAAATCAGCGATCTTTCGCCGGCCAAGCCGGTTTTGGAAGGCAGGTGGTATGTAACGCGGTTTTGGTTTGTTTCCGGTGGCAACGATTATGCCTATGTCGAGTACGAAGACGGCCATATTATGGGGCGGATTCTCGCGTGGGCTGATGGTTCGGCGGAGAAACCGGCATACAAAATTGTTGCTTATTTCGAGCCCGGGGAAAACGACTGGGAATTAAAACAGGGAGAAGACACGATGGCCGGCAAACCGCTGGATTTATATGAGTTCGATGAGAGTCAAAACGAGTGGGTTAAGAAAAATTGACGCGTAGCGTCATCCTGAGGCGCGAAGCGCCGAAGGATCCCCTGGAGACAGCGGGATTGCTTCGTCGTTTTACTCCTCGCAATGACATATATTTCAATGAAGAAGAAACGCGATTTGAAAAAACTTCAGTGCACCGTTTGCAAGAGATATAATTATTATGTTTATAAAAGTCGGGGGCTAAAGGAAAAAGAGAAAAAACTGGCGATGAAAAAATTCTGCAAATGGTGTAAGAAGCATACAAATCACAAAGAAGCCAAGGTGTAGTGGTTCGGCAAGCTCACCAAAAAACTAAGATGGACAACAAAGGCAATCTAAAGAAATACCAGGAATTGTGCCGGAAAACCGCCAAGAAATTCGACGACGCGGACAAGGAAATTTTGACTTGGGGTTTGGGTATTGCCGGAGAAGCGGGCGACGTGGCCGGCTGTATTAAGAAAACCGTCAGCCACAACAACGACCAGCGGGACGGCATTAAAGAAAATATCGGCGACACTCTTTGGTATGCCGCAATGATTTGCAATTTTTTTGGCTGGGAGCTGGACGAGATATTGAATGAAAACCTCAAAAAACTTCGGGCCAGATATTCTGAAGGATTTTCGGAAGCGGCCGCTAAGAGGGCAGGCAAGCGGATTGACTGGAATGAGAAAAAGTAAAAAACAAGGTGTGGCGTTGGTGAAAAGTATTAGATACGAAAGGGATAGAGCGAAAATTTTGAAAATTTATTGTGCCTTGTTATATTATTGCGAAGGAGCAAAGAGCGGATATTATTTTCAATTTACAAATTCTGACCCAGAGTTGGTAAAGGTTTTTTTAAGCCTGCTGCGCAGTTCTTTTTCAATCGATGAGTCTAAATTTCGAATTTCTCTGCATTTGCACAGCTATCATTCCGCAAGAAAGCAAATTGGATTTTGGTCTGAAATTACACAAATTCCAAAGCGGAAATTCATTAAACCATATAGAAAGATTAATTCTGGCAAACGAATGAAAGCGGATTATCAGGGTTGCGTGAATATAAAATATTACGATACAAAGCTTGCCAGAGAAATTTTAGGTATAGGGAAAGCATTTATCAAAATATACAGGGGCGTCCGTTAATTGGCTAAACGGCTTCTCTCCAAAAGAAGTCCTGGGGGTTCGAGTCCCCCCGCCCCTGCCATCGGTTGAGACTTAGTCGAATTGTGCTATTTTGAAAAGAATAAGGTATGATTAGAGATATGGGAATGACTAAAAAAGAACAATTCTTGGAGGAGCACAACAGGCTGTCCCCATCGAATCTACAGGCCACGATGCCCTTGCTTTCTTGTTTTAGAGCGGAGAAGACCTCCGTCTTTAATAGGGGCGATGATTGGTCTATCGACAAGCATAGAAGGCCGTTCATTTTGTGGCTTTTGTCTTTAACTCCGGAACGGAAAGACAACATAGGATAGCCATAGGATAGTCGGACAATTGAATTAACCAAACACAAAAGCCCCGTTTGGGGCTTTTGTGTTTTTTCTAGCAGAAACAATTTACCTCATTAGAACATTATCAATTTTCGTCCTGGCTGCTAAAAATGAACCTCTACCCCGCTGAGCGGGGCGGTTTCCTCGAGCTTCGCCTTCGGCGGTTCTTTCTATCCGCTTCATCCGCCCCGCAATTCTGTGGGGCGGTTTTCGCGGCTAGAAAATAAAACCGATAGGAGCATAGCGCTCCCATCGGCCAGATCTAAACCCGCGTTCTAACGGGGTTTACCAATTATTTCTGCCGCCGCCGAAGCCTCTGCCTCCGCCGCGATCGAAATCTCGGCGAGGAGGTCTTTCGGTCATCGGGCGGGCTTCGTTGACAGTTAATGTCCGGCCATCCAGTTCTTTGCCATTGAGAGCCTCAATAGCTTTTTGGGCATCTGCGTCGGTGGACATTTCCACGAAACCGAAACCCTTTGAGCGGCCTGACATTTTGTCAAGAATAATTGTCGCGGTTTCCACGGAGCCAACTTGAGAGAACGCGTCTTTCAGCGTTTCCTCGGTTGTCGTATAAGATAAACCGCCAACATATAGTTTCTTAGCCATTAATTTTTGCCTTTTGTTTGTCTTGTAAACAAAAAAGCGAATTAATTTGGTGTAAGGCGACCTTCTCTTTGGTCCCTGCCTTCGCCCTACAAATAATTCGCTTGGGAAGTCTGACTTCCCTTGGGGAAAGAAAAAACCTAATGAGAAAACTTACATTATTTAGCATATACTAATTCGACAGAAAAGTCAACTTTTGTATAATGCCACCCTATTCTGGACTCTTGAGGTATTTTAAAATTTGGCATG
>CAYYTW010000001.1:0-46481 GCA_964474765.1 uncultured Candidatus Saccharibacteria bacterium | reverse complement strand
AACGCCATGAGATTATGGTCTCAAGGAGTCCAGAATGTATCTGGCATTATGCACCGCAACCCTGTGAAAAAAATGTCAAAAAACTTGGAACGGACCTCTTTAATTTCAAAAATCTTTATAAGGCCTACCTTGATTGCCGAAAACATAAACGCAAAACTTATCACGTGGCCAAATTTGAAATGAATTTTGAATCGGAACTTTTGAAACTGAAAGAAGAATTAAAAAGTCATAATTACCAGCTCGGCCCCTCAATTTGTTTTGCCATCACTGACCCGAAACTGCGCGAGGTCTGGGCCGCTGATTTTCGGGATCGCGTTGTCCACCATTTGCTTGTTAGCTATCTTGAACCCGTCTGGGAAAAAATGTTTGTTTTCCACTCTTACGCCTGCCGCCAAACTAAAGGAGCCCATAAAGCTATCCATTACCTCAAAAAAATTATCGCCCCGGATTTGTTTTTTCTCCAAGCCGACATTCAAAGTTTTTTCGTCAGTATAGACAAGGGCGTTCTATTTTCTTTTATTAAAAAGCGTGCCAAGAACCCGGAAATCTTATGGCTGGCCGAAAAAATTATTTCTCACGATCCGACCACGAATTACATCCCGAGAGGCGACCTGAAACTTTTACAATCCGTGCCGCCGCATAAATCTCTTTTTGGCAAAGTTAATTGCGGCTTGCCCATCGGCAATTTGACCAGCCAATTTTTCGCCAATGTCTATCTGAACGAACTCGATCAATTCATCAAACACTCGCTAAAATGCCGATATTATTTCCGCTATATGGATGATCTGTTGTTGCTTAATTCTTCAAAAGGACAACTGCTTAAGTGGCGCGATGACATCAAAACTTTCGTGGAAACCGATCTGCGACTTAAACTTCACCCCAAAAAGCAGATTCTCCAGCCGGCAACAAACGGCATTAATTTTTGCGGATATATAGTCAAGCCGGATTATACGCTTATCAGACGGCGAACCGTCAAAAAGCTTAAAAGCAATTTATGGCATTTCAATCAAAAAGTTCTGAAAGCGCTTGATCCAAACGACACATCTCGCGCTTGCGACATAATTTTCAATGATCCATTTATAGTTTTTGACAACAGGAAATTTACAGATGATTTCCGCCACATTTTTTCATCAATCAATTCCGTTTATGGATTTTTCAAGCACGCCAACTGCTACAATCTGCGAAAAACGCTTTATGAAAAGCACTTCGGGATTCTGAAAATTTATCTTGAGCCGGTCAATCGAAATTACGATTATTTTATTTGGAAAGAGCCTCATTAAGCTTGAGCCCTTAGCCCCAATAAAGAGCTAAGGGCTCAAGTTCGGGAATCATTAGGGCGGAAGACGGCACGGAATCTGTTGCCATTGTTGACATTATTATTATTGAAGTTCGAGCAGGCGTTATTGCCGGCTATCCGCGCATTGTTGTTGTTGTGCTGCTCTGAAAGCCATTGTCCCGTTACTATTCATTATTCCCGGCCAATCCTTGCCGAAGCTCGGTATGGCCTTTGTCAAATATCCTAGAAAATTTTCCTAGGGAACGGGACTGTGATTCCCATCATTTCTCTTGCGCGCTTCCCGCCGCCCATGGCAAGCGGAAACTCTGGCAAGAATAGGCGGCCAAAAATACTACCTGCTTTTAGCCGTCCATTTTTGCCAACCGCCCAGTTGTCGGCCAAGCTCTTCAATTCTTTCATTGAGAACTCCAAGCCGGCCAGGGCTGATTAATTTTAAATCAGCGGCGATTCTTAAATACACGCGCAAATTCTCTTTCTTAAAATCAATTTCTGGAAAGCATTTTTGTTTCTCTCTGTCTGGCATTGAGTTTGTTCTCATTATCGCGTCCAGAATTTCGTGTGCCGCGTTTTTTAACTTTTCTCCAAGAGTGTATTTGAATTCCCGGTTGAAATTGGCTGTCGTTTTGTATATTTCAATGGTCAACATATAGGCGCATTGAAATATTCTTATGTGTTCGTAGCGAGACATAGAAAAACCGATAACACTGATAAATAAAAACTGATATCACTGATCCATATTAATATATCGTTTTATAACCAGTTTACTCCCGCCAAAATTCACCAATAAAGCCAGCTTGTAATCTGACGCTTTAAGATAAGCAATGGTTTGTTTTTCAAAAAGCGAATGCATATTATCAGTGGCTTTAACCTCAATGATTATTTTCCCATCAACAACCAAATCCAACCTTTGTTTTCCGACATTTATATCCTTATATTTGATATTAATGTTCTTTTCGGTCTCGTAGGAAATATTATCTTTTTGCAGTTCATAAATCACAGATTTCTGATAAACTTTCTCTGGCAACCCCGGTCCTAATTTGTTATATACCTCAAAAAATATTCCTCGCAGTTTGTAAGTTAAATCCTGATATAAATAAGCCATATATTATCAGTGTAATCTTTTTTTCAAAATCAGCGAAATCATCAAATTACCAAATTATCAAGATGGGAAATCACTACGGGCGGAAGACGGCACGGAATCTGTAGCCACCGTAGACACTACTACCATGGAAGTACGAGCAGGCGTAATTGCCGGCTATCCGCGCACTGTAGTAGTGGTGCTGCTCTGAAAGCCATTCCCAGTTTCCGCTGTTAGCTAAATCCAAAAATTCGTCTGATCTTCCTACTTGTCCGCCATAATCGCCGTAAGTTTTGTCAGTGGTATAAGCGTTGCCGGAAGTGCGATAAGCTAAACTGGGGGTGCCGTCTCCCTCGGTGCCGCAAAAACCGAAAAAATCACTGGCTGTAGGCAACTTTGTGCCCTTCCAATTTTTTAAAACTTCTTGTGTCAGTGGCCCGAGGTTGCCGTTTAGAGGGTCATTATCAGCTGTTACAGCACTTCCAACTGCGTTAAGGCTAAGAATATCTGTTGCTGGGTTATAAGCTGCGTGCGGAATAAGATAGATGATAGCAAATGTGGATCCGACATCTGGATCCCCGCCTGTCCAGCTATCCACCGTAATTACTGTTCCCGTATTGCTCTCAATTCGGCCATAACCGCCCGAACCAGTGCCGCCGGTAATAAGCACTTTTTGCCCAACCCATGCGTTGGTATTTAAAGAAAGAGAAGAGTCGGTGATGGATGTAGTTGAAGTTGCAGTGGCTGTGCCAGTTTTAACCGCGCGGCTCGCTTCGGTGGGAAGCAAATCTCTTGTACCATCATAGCAATCTGCTATGGCCAACGCGATATTGCCGGAACCGGCCTTGGCCGAAGTCGGATAGGAAACCCAAGAAGGCGCGCCGTTTGGAAAAGCCGTTCCGTCACAAGTCCAATCGCCGATCCAAGAATTGTCGTAAATAGCGAAACCGTCATCTTCAACAGAGAAAACCGAAGTTTCGTCAGGCGTGCCACAATTTGAGGCGTAGCTGCTTGTAGCAGGGCTGGAAGTAAGCCATGAGCCGTAGACAGTAATGGTGTCGGTGATGTTTGACTTAACAACACCCCAGCAACCCGATGCAGTACCCGAAGTAATTTTAACAACAGCATCAGTATAGGCATTAGCCGTCCAGCCGGCGCTGGCTTTAGTGATTGAATTTGCTGTACCAGCTGTCGCGGCTTGGGCGGCGATCGGAGTCGGGGCAATCTGCTCCGCACCGTTCCAAGAAAGAGAAGTAACAGTAGAAGCTCGGACGCAAACACCATCTTCTGGGTCAGTTGTGTCGCCATCGCCGTTGCCGTCTTCAAACCAGTACCAAGTCGGGTTTTGGGCGTCGCAGGCGGCTTGATTTATGGCAGTGCCAGACCATCCAGTGCCCGGATAGCCGGAATAAGCGCCGGTGGTTGGGCCTACTCCATAACTGATACCTTTTTTAACTGTATTATTGTTTAAGTTTGTAGCTAAATAAGAGTTAGCTCCATCATTGCCTGTCGCAGAAGTCAATACTTTTGAAGCGTCGCTGTCGCCGTAAAGATAACCCGCAATCAGATTGCCGATGACGCCAAATATATTAACACCGTTTGAAATATTTACCGCCACCAAATCCGCGTCCCCAGCCAGAGTGCCGCCGCTATAATAGCCAGCCGTAACTGATTGATCAGACGAACTGGCAGTTAAAGCAAATGCGCCATTATTGGCCATACTTCCGGCTATGCCAAGATAACTTGTGCCGGAAAGCACTTTTGTCGCGTCAATGGTCGGAATAGCGCCATAAATCTCGGTTAAAGTGCGGCCCGTGCCAGCCAGAGAATCGCTAAAAGCAAAAGAGTGCCCCCCTTCAGTGGTAGTGGCGTTAGTGGTAAGCCGAGTGTAGATTTCCGAAAGAGTATAAAATTTTGCGCTTGGCGATCCGCTTGGCGGCGTGATGGTGCCGGCTTGAACAAGAGCGAAAATAATCAAGACGGAAATCAAAACTGTCAGCCCGCCTTTAAACAAACTGCCAAAATGAAAACGGAATCCCGTATGTCTCGACCTTTTCGTTCTAATATCAAAACTTCTTGATTTGCCGGAGTAAATATTTTTTCGCATATGTTTGTTAATCAACTTATTTTTTAGTTATTAGTCTTAGGACTTACGCGTTTGACTCCAAATTTGTCATTCCGAACTTGTTTCGGAATCTCATAATAAAACCGTTTGTCTCATATAAAGCCTTTTTAGATCCTGAAATAAATTCAGGATGACAAGCGCGTAAGTCCTAAGTCTTTCAAAGTATGAATCTCCCCGAGCTTATCCATCCTCCGTCCGCCAGCCGGCAGACTGCGGAGGACGGGCGCTCGGGGCATTAAGCTTGGAAGCAATAAAAAAACGCCGCCACAAAGACAGCGTTAGCGTTATTAAAAAAATCGTCTGCTGAAACAAAACCGCGGCGAGCCCCGCTTACTCTCTCTCTCTCTCTCTCGATATGCATAATCGTCATTGTTATCATTATTTTATTATCCTACTGATTTCCGAGCAAAACGAGGAAACAAGGTTCCGCAAACAGAGCGAGCGGGTTCTTCTAATTATTTAAGCGATCGCGCCCTTAAGTCTTGATTCAATTAGCGCCACTCGTTTTTCTAAAGCGGCGAATTCATCCCAATCAACTTTCTTTCTAAGTTCATTTTTAATAAATTCGATGTCAAGTTTGATGATTTCCGCGTCTTCTTTAATAGAAACTATCATTTCCGTATGCGATTCAAGGGTCTTTGTGTGAGAATCAAGGGTCTTTGTGTGAGAATCAAGGATCTTTGTGTGAGAATCAAGGATTTTTTTAATATCAAAATATTGCTCGCCAATAATTTCGAGTTTTGAATCAAAATCTTCCTTTAGGGCCCCCAGATAACGCTGACATTCCTCGCGCTGATCTGTTAAAATAGGCCTTAAAACAGATTTTAAATTTTTCTCATTGAGTTCCATATTCTTCCATATTCTTCCATATTCTTAATGAACTCATAGTAAGTTTATTTCGCTCTCGGCGCGAATAAAACGTTACTATCTCTAAGTCTTGCCGTCGATGTCGTTATGAGTTCTTTTCTACTCTTATTTTATCAATTTTTATCAAAATGGTCTATGGGAAAATTGTGGATAACTCCAATCAGCTATTGGTTTCTACCTTGAAAATTCATTTGATTATTTTCTCCGCAATTATTGGAATTTCTTTCGTGAAAAAACTTTTTACTTTTTTCCAGTTGGCGTCAAAATATATTTCCGGCTCCGGGTCGCTTTCCGCGTCTTTGAAATACACCAAACTTTTCAAAATATGGATAAGATTTTGACGCACAGAATATTGTTTGTCTACCTTCAAGATACTATTACGCAACGATTCTACATTTCGACAAATCCAATATAAATCAAAAAAGTCTCGCTTTTTACCTCTTTGAGAAATAGCGATAATTTTCATTACCGCAATATCGGGGGGCGTTAGCAAAGAAACTGTTCCAAAGTTACGCATTTTCTCGGCCGGTTTGAAGTATGGGTAAGATATAAAACTCATTTTTGTTTCGGAAAATATGCCGTAAACTGTTCCCTTGCTTATAGCATTAGTAATCCATTCTCCTCCGTCATTCAAAATTTTTTCAACTTTTTTTTCGTCAAAAATTTTATTTTTTGTAAAAAAATCCAGGTCGTAAGACCTGCGATGCCCTGACTGCAAAGCGAGCGCGGTGCCCCCGGCCAAATACCAATTACCTTGTGAAAAAAAATCCATTTCTGAACATTTTTTTAACGCCAGAACAACAGCTTTCGGCAAAGCATCAAAAAAAAGAGTGTCAAAACCTTGTTTTACTTGATCAACAGGGACCATAATGCTTTTGATTTATCGTTTAATTGAACTCGTGGAAGGTGCATTACTTTTTTAATAACGCTTTTCGGGTAATGCCTTAACATCCAACTTACTTCGTTTATATCCCCAAACTCCAAAATTCGTTCAATGATATATTGAGCATTTCTTTTAACGTCTATATTCTTAGGGTTTGTGTCCCAGAATAATGTTTGTCTAAATTTCATATAATACCGTGGCTTAGAGTTTGATTACGAAGATTTTTTGATGGAAGCGAAGTAGCTCAAGAAAGATTTATTGTGTTCTATGGGATAAAACCCTTCAACCATTTTTTGGCGGAAGATAAAAATCCGCTGGCTGGCAGAGAAATTCTTTTCCCGTTGCTTTCCGACTGCCGTTCCTCCGCGCCCCATAAAACCAAACCGACAGCTGTGGCAAACGCAGGATCATCAGTCTGGTTAATCACGCCGTCAACCCCCGCCGGAAAACCGATCTGCGCCGGCAATTTCAATTCTTCTTTAGCCAAATCAACAAGGCCCGGCATTTTGGCGCCGCCACCAACCAAAACCAAACCAGCGGGCAAAAGGCCATCCCGACCAATTTTTTGAAGCTCCTTGCTAACGAGATCGAAAATTTCCATAAGACGAGCATTGATAATATCCGCGATCTGCCTTCTTGGAACCACCCCTTCTTCTTCTCCCAATTTTGTCAAATCTATAATGTCTTTTTTATTGATTTCTTCGGGCTGCGCCGAACCATACTCAAGTTTAATTCTCTCCGCAACCTCGACTGACGTTCTTAATCCTATCGCGATATCATTGGTGATGTGTGAACCGCCGATTGGTAAAACGCAGGCGTGCAAAACCTCGCATTCTTCAAAAACCGTCAAGCCGGAAGTTCCACCTCCCAAATCCAAAAGCAAAACCCCCAATTCTTTTTGCCTTTTCGATAAAACCGCCTTTGAAGCAGCCAGGGCCGACAAAACAACATCTTCCGCCTCAATTTCGGCCTCCTGAAGACATTTGGTCAAATTCTTGATAAAAGGAGCCGCGCCCTCAACTAATAAAACATCTGCCTCCAGCCTGACTCCGCTCATTCCAACAGGATTTTCAACGCCCCTTTCTTCATCAACAGTAAAAAGGCGGGGCAATGCGTGAAGCAACTCTCTGTTTTGCGGGATAGAAACGGTTTGGGCAGCCTTTATCGCCCGGCTGACATCTTCGCCGGAAATCTCCCCGTCAGCCCGCGAAACAGCCACCACCCCCCTCGAAGAGCGACAGTTGATGTGACTGCCGCCGATATTCACAACCACCTGCCGGACAAAAGCATCGGAAGTTCGTTCCGCTTCTTCAAGGACTGTCCTGATTCCGTTTGCCACTTCGCTAATGTCAACAATAACCCCCTTTCTTACCCCAAAAGAAGGCGCGCTGCTAACGCCCAAAATTTGAGGTTTTTCATAACCAGCCCTCAACTGCGCCACCACCGCCCTTATATTGCTGCTGCCTATATCCAGGCCACAGATGATATTATCTCGTGCCACGAGAAAATTCGAATATCAAAATCCGGAATACGAAACCCAACATTCGCCCTAACGAGCTTCGGTGGGCAGGCAAATTCTAACTTAATTAGTATTGCTTGCCCTCTGAAGCCTTGGCGTAAGAGAGTTTCGGATTTCGTGCTTCGGATTTCGGATTTAAAAACTTAAAGATTCTAAAAGTTCTTCCTGTTTCCTCATCATCTTTTCGTATCCCCTTTTCGTCTCATCTTCATACCCCGATAAATGAAGTATACCATGCGCAAAAAGCGCAAGCAATTCGCGCTTTAGTGGATAACTCTGCTTTTTCGCTTGCTTTTTCGCTTGCGGAATTGAAATAACAATCTCACCCAACATATCTCCCGGCCCCTCTCCGCCATAAAAAAACGACAGCACATCGGTCGTTTTATCTATGCCCCGATATTTTTTATTCAGCGCCCGCATCCTCGCATCGCCCACAAAAACCAGGCTTACTTCAAAATTTTCCGACTGCCCCAATTTTTTCAAGACAATCTTGCCGACTTTTTGAAAAAAACATTGGTCGATTATACTTCGAGTGAGATTTCTTATTTCAATCATAAAAACTGCCGCCAATCACCAATGCCCAAACCAGAATTCAGAAAAAATATTCAAGTTCCAATTCATACATAGATTATCTCGCCGATTGATTATTGCGAATTTTTTCGGAATTCGGGATTGGTAATTGGGATTTAAAGATCGGTCCCCCGCTTCTCCAACTCCTCCTTAACAATCCTATTCACCGAGCCACCATCTGCCCTTCCTTTGACTTGCGGCATTAGCGCGCCCATAACTTTACCCATTTCTTGGGGGCTGGTAGCGCCAACTTTTTGGACAGCTTCAATAACCAACTTGCGAATTTCGTCTTCTAACATCTGTTCCGGCAGATATTTCTTCAAAAATTCGGCCTCTTTTAATTCTTTTTCCGCCAGCTCCGGCCGACCGCCGGATTCAAATTCCAAAGCCGCGTCTTTGCGTTTTTTAGCCTCGGATGCGACAACGCCAAGAATTTCTTCTTCGGTCAGTTGCGACAATTCATCCAGTTTTTCCACTGATTCGCTTTTGGATAATCTAGTTCTTTTCTCAAGCTCTTTGTTTTTTATGGCGGCGGAAACCATTCGCAAGACACTAAGCAAAAACGCGTCTTTATTCTTCATCGCCGTCTTTAAATCGTTTTGGATTGTTGGTTTTAAACCATCCATAAATAAATCGCGTCTCCCAACTTGTTGCTATTTACGCTATCGTAAATAACGACATATTTCTGAAATCCGATTAATTATTTAATCAAACCTCCTTCTCTTAGAATCTCAAGTATTTTTTGGAGAACCTGCTTCTTGCCTTTCTGCGGAATAGTCTCGACAATTTTCCGCCCCTCAATAACCCCATCAATAACTGGCGATGTTGTTTGTTTCCGCATTATTTATTCAAAAGTTTTCTAATTTTTTCTTTTGGAATTAACTCTCCCTCGTTAACCTGTCCGGCTTTAAATAATTTTTCCCGCAACTTCTTCAATTCTTCGCGGCGCAAAGCGCTTTCTTTTGTCTGCCGGCGAGTTTTATCTTTTAAATAAAATCTCTTTGTTCGCGCGTCCAGCAAAACGCGACTTTGTTGAACACGGCGCACAAAGCGCCTCAGCAAACTACCGGTTGGCTCTCTGTCTCGTTTTGTAACTTCGATAGACATAAAACATACCCCCTCTCTATGCAAAAATCAGAAGCACGAAATCCGAAATCCGAAACAATGTAGAATGAGATGGTTACAAAACTCGTCGTATTGTCATTCTGAACTTGTTTCAGAATCTACTTCGTTCTAATAATCACTAAACTTAGATCCCGAAATGAATTCGGGATGACAGATTAGATAGTTTTGTAACCATCTCAATGTTCAAAATCAGAATGACCGAAACCGTTTCAGGAATTTGAACATTAGATATTTGAATTTGTTTCGTATTTCGAAATTCGGATTTCGAATCTAAGTAATTTATATTGGCTTAATAATCTCCGCCAGCGGCGCGCCACCTATCAAATGCAAGTGAAGATGATCAACTTCCTGCCCGCCGTAATGCTTCACCCGAAACAATAGTTTATAACCATCCTCGCTAATATTCAAGTCGCGAGCAATATTTCGGGCGGCCAAAATCATCTTGCCGACTAAATCTTGATGTTCGTCTTTCAAATCATCAATGGTCGGAATATGCTCTTTGGGAATGATTAAAACATGAACGGGCGCGATGGGATGAACATCGTTAAACGCCAAAATCTGCTCGTCTTCGCAAACGATTTCAGCCGGAATCCGTTTATTGGCGATTTTGCAAAAAATACAGTCCTCCATTATGCGATGCGAATAATACTAATTACCATGCTAACGCTACGAATATATTAGTATAATTCGTATGCATTCGCATATTGGTATCGCGGTTATTTTTTCGCCAACCTTTTCTTCAACACCAAAATCAATTTATCCTGTTTTATGGTTTCCTGGGCTCCGCTAGCCATATCGCGGATAATAACCGTTCCGTCCAAAACCTCTTGCTGACCGAAAATCAGCGCTATCTTAATTTCGGCTCGATCCGCCAACTTCAACTGGGTTTTAATGCTGTCTTTGCTAAACGCGGCGGCGGCGGCAATATTTGCCTTCCGCAGTTCTTCGAAAATTTTAAAACCCCTTCTTCTAGCCAACTCTCCTAATTGAACCAAAAAAACCCGCGGACTGATAAGCGAATGGAATTTAACGGCCTGGGATTTCAATTGCGCGATTAATCTTTCCACGCCTATCCCGCCTCCCACGGCCGGAGTATCCTTGCCGCCTAAAAACTTTATCAGATAGTCGTAGCGCCCGCCACCCCCCAAGGCGCCCTGACGCGCCTGTTCACCATCGGGCCAAAACTCGAAAACAGTTTTAGTATAATAATCCAAGCCCCGCACCAAAGACTGATTTAAAATATAAGGAATTTCCAAGTCGTCCAGAAACTCCAACACGCCCTTTAAATGAGTATGGCATTCTTCGCAAAGGTGATCGATCATTTGAGGCGCGCCAACCATAAACTGAACGCACCGCTCGTCTTTGCAGTCCAACAATCTCAATGGATTTTGCCTAAAACGCTTTTTGCAATCGAGACAGAGACGATCAATCTTATTTTTATAATATCCAACCAATAGTTTTCTGTAATGCGGCCGGCATTCCGAACACCCAATAGAATTAATATAAAGATTAATAGCTTTCAATCCCAACTCGCGGAAAATCACGAAAAACAGCTGGATGACTTCGGCGTCGTTGGCTGGCGCCTTGCTGCCAATAACCTCAAGGTTAATCTGGTGGAACTGTCGATAGCGTCCAGCCTGCGGATTTTCATAACGAAAAAGGGGGCCAAAACTATAAAGCTTAACTGGATGAACCAAGGCAGACAACCCATCCTCTAAATAGGCGCGAATAACGCCCGGGGTAAACTCTGGACGCAAAGCCAAAAAATCTCCGCCTTTGCTTTTAAAAAGATATATTTGCTTTTCGACGACATCCGTCGATTCGCCGGTGGCGCGAACGTAAAGGTCCGCCTCTTCAATGATAGGAGTGTCAATCCGCCCGAAACCGTAAAAAAGAAAAACCTCTCTCGCGATTTTATAAATTCTCTCCCAGTAAACTTGTTCGCCGGGCAGAATATCATAAGTCCCCTTTGGAGCTTGAAATGTTTTTTGATTTCCGGGCCTATTTTCAGGCCTATTTTTTGGCTTTGCCGGTTGAAACATTATAATATAATGCGAAAAGCGCGAAAGATTTATGCGAAAAATGCGAATTTTTCACGCCACTCGCCTACTAACAAGTTTATTCGCATATTTCGCATTGTGTCCTTTTAATAGTTCGGCGCCGCGAAAACCATCAGTCTATCCGGCGGCCAAGCCCGCACCCAGACACGGCCGATGATATAATCTTTATCCAATGGACCCCAACGCCTGGAATCAGAAGAAGCCTCGCGATTATCTCCCAAAACAAAATATTCATCACCGCGCAGAGTCACTCTGAAATCGCCGGTAGTTTTTTGGCCGGCTACCAAATAATCCTCCACTAAAACCATCCCGGCTGGATGCCGCTGGTTATAAATAATTACCCCCCCGCCGACGATTTCCACCGTCTCGCCGGGCAAACCAATAATTCTTTTGATATAATATTGCGACGGATCCAAGGGGTAACGAAAAACTATCACATCTCCTCTTTCGGGAGCCTCGAGACGATAGCTAATTTCATTAATAATCAAGTAATGCCCGTCGTCAAAACCCGGTTCCATCGAAGCGCCTTTGACAAAAAACGGCTGGACAACAAAATACCGTATCGGCACCACTATCAATGCGGAAACAACAACAATTTTAATTGTCTCCCAAAGGAAAAGAAAAAAACCGCGCATTATTTCTCCTTTATGAATTATTTGTTAATTTCATTCTATAGTATTTGCCCATTTTTGCAAGACGCGATATTATTAGTTCGTAAACTCGAAATCAAAATTTCGAAATTCGAAATAAATTATAAATTAAATTTTCAAATATTCAAAACGGTTTGGGCATTATGATTTTGGGCATTTGATATTGTTTCGGATTTCGGATTTCGTGCTTCGGATTTCTATGAAGATAGTTGTCGGCCTCGGCAATCCGGGAAAAAAATATGAAAAAACCCGACACAATGTGGGGTTTTTAACTGTTGATTATATTCAAAAAAATATCGGCGGATTTTCTAAGTGGAAATTAAATAGAAAGTTAGAGTCGGAAATATCTGAAAATACTGAACGCGGCATTATCATCGCCAAGCCGCAGACATATATGAATAGTTCGGGGGAAGCAGTTAAATCAATAGTTGGAAGTTGGAAGTTGTCCGCCGAGGGTGGATCCGCCTTTGGCGGAGAAGTTGGAAGTTACACGATAGTGCATGATGATTTTGATTTGCCGCTCGGCATCTTTAAATTCGAGTTTGGCCGCGGCTCGGCCGGACATAAAGGAGCGCAATCAATCATTGATGCGCTTGACACAAAAGATTTTTGGCGCATGCGTATCGGCATCAGGCCACCCCACCCCGAAACCGACATCAAGGCTGACGCCTTTGTTTTAAAAAACTTCAACAGAGAAGAAAAAGAAGTTATTAAAAAAGTAATTCCAGAAGCGATTAAAAAATTGGAATTATTTTAATTACCCAAAAAACATAATACTCCTATTAAAAAGATTTAATTAAAAGCTTCTTAACTATACATCCATGTCATCCCGAACTTGTTTCGGGATCTCATAGGTTATCGATTATTAAAAAGATTCTGAAATAAATTCAAGATGATGCAAGAAACAACAATTCGATTACAAATCACACAAACAAAAAAGGCGGGCGCGTGACGCCCGCAAAAGCCGTTCTCCGGCCGAATTAACTCCTATCTTGGTTCTGGGCAACGCGGCCCCTGACCGTCCAGCCGTCACTAAAAATTTCGACAACCTGGACGCCCAGCCCTGCCGACATCACTCGGATCGCCTCCTCAACCAATTTCGCGTTTCGCGAGCGCGTCCCAATGAGACACAATGGGTTTACTGTTGAAATTATTGTGCCGTCGTCATGGATGTGCCGAGACACACGAACGCCGGTAAAAGAAATTAAGAAGAAAATAACGCATAGCGCCAACAGCAATCCATTACATAGCCATCCCTTATCCACGACTTCACCTCTTATTTAGTTTTGGAGGAACTGATGCGCCTCGCTATCCTATCTGCGAGCTTCAGGGGCAAATCCCGAAGAATCGGGCAACCCCCGATCTCACCGGTTACTAACCAAGAATAGGAGGGTTGTTCTTAAGTTTTCGCCACTCACAGATAGGATAGCGAGGCGCATTTTACCCCCACACTTAATTGGCACATTTGTTGTGCGAAACAAAGAATTGCTGCTGTGCCTTGTGTGTTAATAGATAAAATATAAATCAACATGCAAAAGCCCTGCTTCAGTGTCAATTAAGTGTGGGGGCTAGTAATTTTCCGTTATTATATACTATATTCTAATTTTTGTCAATCCCGTGAGAGAGAGTGTTTGGTGAAAATTGTATATTGAGATGGTTACAAAACTCGTCGTATTGTTATTCTGAACTTGTTTCAGAATCTACTTCGTTCTAATAATCACTAAACTTAGATCCCGAAATGAATTCGGGATGACAGATTAGATAGTTTTGTAACCATCTCATTTTATCCTTCCCTCCTCTGGTCTGTCCTCCAAAGTCTTGGCGCAGGATGATGAGGAGGAGTTGGGGGAGGCGGTGTTTCAAATAAAAAATATAATTTATTCATTTTAACACCCCTCTTTAATCCTCCCCTCATCCTCCTTCGCGTGAAGCTACGGACGGACAAAGTCTAAAGGGGGGAGGGAGAATAATAGTTTTAGGCATTATTCACCAAACTCTCTCTAACGGAATCAATGCCTGATTCCCCCTTATCCCGCAATTTATCATTATCCACTCATTTAAGATAAGAAATGTCTACCTCGACAAAAGAATTAAAATATTACAATGCTTTCAATCTTTTCCCGGAAATCGGAGCCATAAGATTCAAAATGCTTCTGGCTTATTTTGATTCCTTAGAAAATGCCTGGCGGGCAGACGAAAACGATTTCCGAAACGCCGGGCTCGACGAAAAAATAGCGCAAAAAATTTGCGCCGAACGAAGAAATATCAATCCAGACAAAGAATTAGAAAAATTAGCCAAAGAAAAGATGACGATAATAACCGCCGGAGACAAAACATATCCCAAACTTCTCAAAGAAATTTACGACCCGCCGGCGGTTTTATATATCAGGGGCGCCTTCAAACCGCAAGACGATTTTAGTCTAGCGGTTGTCGGCACCAGAAAACCAACTTCCTACGGCATCCAGGCTGTCGGCAACCTCGCGCGCGATTTATCATCCGCCGGTCTAACCATTGTCAGCGGTTTAGCGTTAGGTATCGACACTCTGGCCCACAAAGCTTGCTTTGAAACAAGAGGCAGAACGATCGCTGTTATCGGCTCCGGCTTGGACAGAAACAGCATTTATCCATCAAGCAACCGCAAACTTGCCGATATGATTGCCGAAAACGGAGCTGTCATTTCCGAATACCCAATCGGAACCGAAGCGATGCCCTATCATTTCCCCGCCCGCAACCGCATTATTTCCGGTTTATCTTTAGGCGTATTAGTCATCGAGGCCGCTGAAAAAAGCGGGACATTTTTAACCGCTAATCACGCTCTCGGCCAGAACCGCCAAGTTTTTGCCATTCCCGGGCCAATTTATTCTCCAAGCTCCGTTGGCCCAAATAATCTAATAAAAATGGGGGCGAAATTGGTTTGCAATGTTCAAGACGTTCTCGAGGAATTAAACCTTGTTTCCCTCACCGAACAAATCGAAGCCAAAGAAATAATTCCCGACACCGACGAAGAAGCGCTGATTTTAAAACTCCTCTCTCATGAACCAATCCATATTGACAAAATCGTGATAGAAACTAAACTTGACACAGCAACGGTCAGCTCGACCCTGACTTTAATGGAAATGAAGGGAAAAGCGAAAAACTTAGGCGGGATGCAATATGTGATAGCGAGATAAAGAGCACGTAACACACAACATATAACATGTAACAATTTTTTTGCATCTGTTACATGTTTCATGTTACATGTTTCATGAAACTCGTCATCGTCGAATCGCCAACCAAAGCCAAAACCATCCAGCGCTTTCTAAGCGACAATTTTTTGGTTAAATCGAGCTATGGGCATGTTCGCGATCTGCCAAAAAAAGAAATGGGGATTGATATTGAACACAATTTTGAACCCAGATACATTATTCCTGCCAAGGCGAGAACCAAAGTTTCCGAACTTAAAAAATTATCCGCCAAATCAAAAGAGGTTATTCTGGCCACCGACGAAGACCGTGAAGGCGAAGCTATTTCCTGGCACCTCGCCCAAGCTTTACAGCTTGGGAAATCCGAAATCCGAAATCCGCTCTCGCTCGCGAGGAACTTGTTCAAATCCGAAAAAAATTCTCCGCCAGGGGCGGATCCGCCTTCGGCGGAAAAATTCAAAATTCAAAATTCAAAACCTTATCACCGCATTGTTTTCCATGAAATCACCAAAAGCGCTATAGAAAACGCGCTTAAAAATCCGCGCGAGATCGATATTAATTTGGTCGATGCCCAGCAAGCGCGAAGAATTTTAGACCGCCTCGTCGGTTATGAACTCTCGCCGTTTCTCTGGAAAAAAATGCGACGCGGCCTTTCGGCCGGACGCGTGCAATCTATTGCTCTACGCTTCATTGTCGAACGTGAACGCGAAATCGAAAAATTCCGCGAAGAAGAATTTTGGAATATTAAAGCCCGACTCCGAAAAGAGGGCGCAACCGAAGAATTTGAAGCAAGCCTCGCGGAGAAAAACGGGGAAAAAATTGAAAAAATCACCGAGACAAAAGTTTTCGCTGGAGTATACCGAAACAAGAAAACCTCCATCTCGTCCACGAAAGAATCGGAAAACATAAAAGCCGACCTGGAAGAATCGTCTTATTCCATCAAGTCAGTTGACCGCAAAGAAACTCAAGGATTCCCTCCTCCGCCCCTCACTACCTCTACGCTACAACAGGCCGCTATCGGACGACTGGGGTTCTCCGCTAAGCAAACCATGGTCGTGGCTCAAAAGCTCTACGAAGAGGGTCATATCACCTACATGCGAACCGATTCGTTTAATCTTTCGCAAGAATCACTTGCCTCCGCGCAAAAAACAATTCAAAAAGAATTCGGAGCAGAATACGCTCTGCCCTCTCCCCGCTTCTTCAAAAATAAATCAAAAGGCGCCCAAGAGGCGCATGAAGCCATTCGCCCGACTCATCCGGAAAAAATCCCAGACGAACTCAAAGCGACTCTTGATCCCAACCAGCATAAACTTTACAAACTCATCTGGGGCCGCGTGATCGCTTCGCAAATGACGCCGGCTATTTTTGACTCCCTGCAAATAGAGATTGAGGCAAAAAACGAAAAGACGAAAAATTCCTATCTTCTTAGGGCCGGCGGGTCAGTTGTAAAATTTGATGGCTACCTGAAAGCCTACGAAAAAAGAAACCTTGGAGAAACAGGATTGATCCCGGAGATGAAAGAAAAGGAACCCTTAACCCTCTCCCGCATTGAGACGGAACAAAAATTCACCGCCGCCCCGCCGCGTTACAACGAAGCATCGCTGGTAAAAACGCTTGAAGAAAACGGCATCGGCCGGCCATCAACCTACGCGCCGATAATTTCAACCATTATTGAGCGGCAATACATCGATAAGGATGAGAGTCGCCGGCTTTTCCCCCTGGAAATCGGCGCGCTTGTCAACGATCTTTTAGTAGAACATTTTCCTCGAATCGTAGACGTCAAATTTACCGCGACCGTAGAAGAAAACCTTGATGAAATAGCGGAGGGAAAACGGGAGTGGGCGCCGGTAATTAGTGAATTTTATGGACCGTTTCATAAAAATCTTTTAGAAAAAATGGAAAAAGTAAAAAAAGAAGACATTTTGGAAAAGCTTGACCGTCAATGCCCGGAATGCGGCGGTGATCTTATCATGAAATTCGGACGATTCGGGAAATTCATTGCTTGCGCCAATTTTCCCAAATGTAAATATACTGAAAAAACCGAAGAAGAGAAGAAGATAGATGGAGCGCATGCCGGCGTTGGCTGCGAAAAGTGCGGAGCGCCGATGACGGTAAAACGCGGACGCTTCGGCGCTTTCTTGGGGTGTTCCAATTATCCAAATTGCAAAAATATAAAAAAAATCGAGAAGAAGCTGGGAATAGTCTGCCCAAAATGCGTAGAAGGAGACATCGTTGAACTACGCTCGAAAAAAGGAAGAAATTTTTACGGCTGCTCACGCTATCCGAATTGCGACTTCGCGCTTTGGAATAAACCGACCGGCCAAAAATGCCCGAAGTGCAATTCGCTCTTAGTCGAGATGCCAAAAGGAAAAACCAAGTGCTCAAACAAAGAGTGCAACAAGAAATAAATTACAAATCCAAAATTACAAATCCTAAATAAATCGGACAAGTTCCTCGTATACGAGAACAAAATGCAAAATTAAAATTTTCAAAACCGTTTTGGATTTTGTGTTTTGGTTATTGTGATTTATTTACCGCCTTTCTGGTGGCCACCAGTAGGAATTTACTGCTTTGAGTTTGGTGCTTCGTGGATAGAAAGCAAATTTGGCACTTCTCAAAAATTGATTTCTGACTAATGCCCACACACACACCAACCATCGACGACCTCATTAAAGAAATCCAATCATACAATCCTCAAGCAAACTTTGATTTAATTCAAAAGGCTTTTGAGTGTGCCAAAAAAGCCCACGGCGATCAACTTCGGGAATCGGGCGAGCCATACATCATTCATCCGCTGGCCACCGCCAAAACCTTGGCCCAGCTGAAACTGAATTCTAAAACCATCGCCGCCGGACTTCTCCATGATGTCGTCGATGACACGCCGATCACGATAGAAAACATTGAAAAAGAATTCGGGCCGGAAATCGCTTTTATGGTCAGTGGCGTCAGTAAGCTTGGTAGAATCAAATACCGCGGCATTGAAGGGCAGGCGGAAAAATTAAGAAGAATGCTTCTGGCCATGGCCCAGGACATCCGGGTGGTTTTGATCAAGCTGGCCGACCGGCTGCATAATCTGAAAACTTTAAAATATGTGCCGGAGGAAAAACAAAAAAGAATCGCTATGGAAGCGCTGGAAATCTACGCGCCTCTGGCTTATCGCCTGGGAATGGGCGAAATGAAAGGACAGATCGAAGACGCGGCCTTTCCCTATTATTATCCCAACGAGTACAATTGGCTGATGCAAAACGTAAGAGACAAATACCAGGAACGGGAAAAATATATTCAAAGAATCCAAAAAATGGTCGGGGGGGAATTAGAAAAAACTAAAGTTCAGGTTGTTGACATCCATTCCCGCGCTAAACACTATTACAGCCTATACAAAAAACTCCGGCGGCACGAGATGGATTTAAATAAAATATATGACCTGGTTGCCCTAAGAATCATTGTTCCGACAGTTGAAGATTGCTATACCGCCTTAGGCGTCATTCATAAAATGTGGCGCCCCTTGCCCGGACGCATTAAAGATTATATCGCAATCCCAAAAACCAACGGCTACCAATCGATTCACACGACGGTTTTTTGCACGGACGGCAAAATTGTTGAGATACAAATCCGGACGGAAAAAATACACAAGGAAGCAGAGTATGGTATCGCCGCCCATTGGCACTATGCGGAGAAAAAAGGATTCAAAGACTATCTGAAAAAAACTTTTCGCTTCGGCGCCCAGCCAGCACCATCGCTTCAGGCGCCGAAAAAAGAATTAATCTGGATACAACAGCTCCAGGAATGGCAAAAAGAGACCAAAGACCCGGAAGAATTTCTCGAAGGGCTGAAAATAGATTTTTTCAACGACAGAATTTTCGTCTTCACGCCCATGGGCCTCGTCATTGACCTGCCGGAAGACGCGACGGCCGTAGACTTTGCCTATGCCATTCACACGGATGTCGGCCATCGTTGCGCCGAGGCCAAAGCGGACGGAAAAATTGTCGCCTTAAGCCAGCCGCTTTCAAACGGACAAATTGTAGAAATCTTGACCAGAAAAGAAGCCATGCCTAAACGGGATTGGCTCGAATTCGTCAAAACTTCCGATGCTCGCTCGAAAATTAAAAAATGGCTAAGAGAAAAGGAAAGAATAATTTTCGAAAAAGAGACATTTGAGGCGCCGAAAGAAAAACAAATTCAGCCGCCCAAAAAAGCTAAAGAAAAAGAGGCATTGCCCGCCCGAGTAGAAATCGACGGACAAACACAGATCTTAATCCACGTGGCCAAATGCTGCCAACCCCAGCCGCCAGATCCTATTAACGGCTATGTTACCGTCTCCCGCGGCGTGACGGTTCACAAAATAGATTGCCGAAATTTAGCCAAAATAAAAAACGTTCAAAAGTTAGTCGGGGCGAAATGGAAAAAACGATAGCTATCTTTTCTTATTTTATACGTATTTTATATGTTCATTTTATATCTTCTTTACGCGTGATGTGAAATTATCAAAGTGTCATTGCGAGAAACGAAGCGTAAGCGGAGCGACGAAGCAATCTCAGAGATTGCTTCGTCGCTCATTCCATTCGCTCCTCGCAATGACAAATTGGTTTGTTGAGCTAAAGAATTTCACATCACGCGTCTTCTTTATATTCACTATTTTAGACGATCGTTCAAAATAGTGAATAAATGGTAAATTTTGAATGGACGAAACAGAAAAGTAAAACAAAAATCTGGATGCACCGCGAGAACCATTCTTTGGATGTCTCCCTCTTTTGTAAAAAAGACTTCGGCCATGAGCCCAATCCAGCAAATGACAGATACTTTCTTCGTTCATTTGACAACTAAAATCTATCTCCCTAAACTATAATGAGTAGGATGCTCATTGAGGATGCCGCTGTGGTGAAATTGGTATACACGCAGCACTCAAAATGCTGTGGGAGCAATCCCGTGTCGGTTCGACTCCGACCAGCGGCACCAGAAAACTCAAGGCGAAGCGGACAGGCAAAATCGTGCGGGCTTAGTTAGTGTGGGTTCAACTCCCACCTCGGGCAACATCGTGAGAGTTTTTATCCCGAGCGAAGTCGAGGGGCAACCTCTCTTAGTATTCCGTAACTCCGACATAATATGTCGAAGCGAAGAATACCTCTCGCGGCATCAAATAAATGAACAATGTTGCGATAATTGTTGGGGCTGGAAAAGGAAAAAGAATCGGCCTAAAGGATAAGGCCTTCCTGATAATTAATAGAGAGACGCTTTTGGTTCATGCAATCTCTCCTTTTGAAAAATGCGGCTCAATCAAGGAAATTATTTTAGTGGTTAGAAAAAATAGAATTAATTCTGCAAGACGCCTCATCAATAAATGCCAATTTAAAAAGGTCAAAAAAATAATTACTGGCGGAAAAACACGGCAAGATTCTGTTTATAATGCGCTCCAAAAAATAGAAGAGGCTGATTATGTTTTGATTCATGACGCGGCAAGACCAGCGGTAACCGAACAATTAATCGAAAATTGTCTTGAAAATGCTCAAAAGTTTGGGGCGGCTGTCCCGGCTATCCCGCCACGCGACACCGTTAAGCAGGGGAGCAAATTTGTTCAAAAAACCCTGCCCCGAAACAATCTTTGGCTTGCGCAAACACCTCAGGCGTTTCGATATGAAATTTTAAAAGGGGCGCACGAATCTGCGCGGAAAAATAATTTTTATGGCACCGACGACGCGTCTTTGGTCGAAAGAATGGGACGCAAAATCAAGATTGTTCCCGGCTTATATGAAAACATAAAAATCACCACTCCTGTTGATATAAATATTGGCAAGCGTTTATTGGGGGGAAGCTTTCCGCGTCAGATTGAAATCAAGGCCTGCGCTAAAATCAACCTTTCTTTCGAAATTATAGACAAGCTGTCTAATGGATATCACGCCATCCGCTCGATATTTCAAGCTATTAATCTTTATGATGTAATTTATATCGCTAAAAAAGATAGGGAATATAATTTGACCGGTGCTATTGTCTGCCCTTCTGAAAAAAATTTAATTACCAAAGCCAAAAAGGCATTAGAAGAATATGTTCAAAAAGCGCTACCCTGCACAATCAGCTTAACCAAAAATATTCCCATCAGCGCTGGCCTTGGCGGCGGCTCCTCTGACGCGGCTGCTGCCTTAATCGGCTTAAATAAATTATACAACCTGAAATTAACCAAAAAAGAATTGATGAAAATTGGCCTATCCATCGGTTGCGATGTGCCATTTTTTGTTGCTAATTATGGCACAGCTTTAATAGAAGGGGTGGGGGAAAAGATAAAACCCATTAAGCAAAAAGTTTCCAGGTTCTATGTTTTGATGCGGCCGCATCAACGAATTTCTACCGCCTATATGTACCAACTGTATGATCGAACGGGAAAACAATTTTCTGAACTAATACAAAAAGCTTGTCCTGCTACTAAAAAAATCTGCAGTCACTTTTCCAAATATTCCGGCGAGTGCGGCCTCTCCGGCAGCGGCCCAACCATTTTTGCCGGCTTTAATTCTTATGATAAGGCGACAAAAACCATAGAAAGCTTTGGTCCGGAAAATTTTGACGGCGACATTTTTATCTGCCGGCCGATCAAAAAGACTTATAAATCCCTTGTATAAAACCTCCCATGCCTATTGACCCAGACACGCTAAAAGTGTTAAAATCAAGAAAGAATTAAGGAGTTATTTGACAAATAGATTTCCGAAGCGAAAAAAGGAGAAATTGATGAAAGAACTTAGCCGCCAACAAAGAATGGAAATATGGGCCAGGGTAAAAAATGGCGAACCGTTGCGCGAAATTCTGATAAACGAATATCCCGATTACGAATTTGCGCTTGTCATTAAAACAGAACCCTGCAAGCGCGGCGGGCCCGAATCGCATCCTTTTAGATCGGGACCAGTGATCGAGCCGACGAAAGAGTCCATCCACAACGCCTACTTCACCCGTAAAGAGGCGGAGGGCCTCGCGCCTCGGACTCCGACACAACTTCTGGAGCACGGCTGTTATTGCATTGACACTAGGTCCATTGCTGGCCTTTCCGCGGAATACGCAGACATTCTCTATGACAGCGGAGGCATCGGTTTCATTCTTACGAAGCTTCAGGAAAACCTTTGGCCGCCTTATATCGAAAATCCGAAGACCAAGGGCAGCGGCATTGTCTGCTGTATCCCGCAAACCGGGCGGTGCCCGATGAAATGCAAAGACTGCTTCTTCCAATCCGGCCGTTCATATCTGGAACCGCTGGACGAAAATCTTCCCAACATGCCGGACCCGGACTGGGTCGAAGAAAACGAATACATCGTCCGCGTTAATGACGGAAATGACAGCAATAACCGCCGGGAATTGGTTATCGAAAGCGCGAAACCCTACAAAAAAAAGTTCTACAATACCTCCATCCCGAAAGACCTTGAAAATTTTGATGCCCCAGTTGTCCTAACTATTAACCCGGCCCAAATGACTGACACGAAAGCGTATTTGCTCGACCCCATTCCGAAAAATCTGATGTTCGTCCGGGTCCGGGTTGACGCCTGGAACATAGAGTTGGTCAAAGATGTTGTCACGCATTATTGCGCGCGCGAAGTGCCGATTGTCCTAACCTTTATGGCTTATTATTCCGAAAAAGAAATACCGAAACGACACCGAAAAAATTATATCCTACGCAAAAGAACGCTAAATTCTTATTGTGCCATCACCACGGCCGCCTGGGTAGAAATCATGTCCATCTTTAGATTTAAATACAACAGGTGGGTCTACTCCTGTGGCAAAATCGAAGGCGAGATGGGAACCACCGCCTGCCGCCACTGCGGCAACTGCCTGCGCGAATATTTCGCGACGATGGAAAGAACAAGAAATGAAGAATAAAAAAAGCTAAAAATAAAAATGCTCCCGCAATACTGCGGGGGCGATTTTTTTATTTCTCTTTTATATTTTTATTTTCCAGAAAAGATATTTTTCTTCACAATAACGTTTGCCCCTCCTTCGGCAATTGCCAACGGAGAAGCCAACTGAATCACAGCCCCGTCTCGGAATTCTTCCAAATCGAGAGCGCCGCAATCACACATTGTGGCTTTAATTTTAGCCAACGCATCTCCGACGCCGTCTTTCAAGTCTCCAGCAAAAGGCACCCTTCCCTCAACGCCTTCCTCAAAAATAAACAGTCCTTTTTTATCCGGCACGACATCGTAACGGGCGAAGTTGCGCGCTTTATTGGTCGCCTCGCCCCAATATTCCTTGTAATAATTGCCGCCATCCATAATCAGACGACCCGGCGCCTCACGGAAACGGGCAAACCAGCCGCCCATCATCACGAAATCGGCGCCAAGAGCTAAAGCCATAGCCATATGAACGGGATAAATGATGGCACCATCGGAACAAACGGGGATATAAATTCCTTTTTCGCGAAAAAATTTATCCCTTGCCTTGGTCACCCCTATAACTGCCGTTGCCTGACCCTTGCCAATGCCCTTCTGTTCGCGGGTTATACAAATTGACCCGCCGCCGATTCCAACTTTTACAAAATCAGCTCCGGTCTCCACCAAAAACCTAAATCCTCGGCCGCTGACCACATTGCCGCCGCCGACCTTCACCTCTCTGAAATTAGCTTTGATCCACCGAATGGTTTCTCTTTGCCAATCGGTGAATCCATTGGCAGAATCAACACAAAAAATATCGGCACCCGCCTCAACCAGCGCTGGCACCCTCTCTTTATAATCCCAAGTATTGATGCCGGCGCCGACCACCAAACGCTTTTCGGCGTCTAATAATTCGTCGGGGTTATTCAAATGATTTATCAAATCCTTCCAGAAAACCAAAGACTGAAGGTTGCCTTCATTATCTATAATGGGCAGACAACTTTTTTTGTGCTTTTTAAGAAGCGAGTTGGCTCCGTGTAAAGAAATGCCAGCCGGACCAAAAATGACATCTTCTATTTGAGTCATTACTTCAGAAACAAGTCGGCCGCGATTTTCTTCAAATTTCCAATCATGCTCCGTGAGAATTCCCAGCAAGCGGCCAATCCCCGTCCCATTATGAGTAATAGGAATAGTCGAGTGTCCAGTTTTCTCATGAAGCTCAAGAACGTCTGCGATGATATTCTCCGGCCCAAGATTCGACGTCGAAACCACAAACCCAGCCTTAGAACCCTTGACCCGCCTAATCATCACAACCTGATTCTCTATCGGCTGGGACTGAAAAATAAAAGATATTCCCCCGCAACGCGCCAGCGCAATCGCCAGCTCCGGTCCAGAGACCGCCTGCATACAAGCTGACACCAAGGGGATATTCAAAAACAAAGACGGCTCTTCGCCCTTTTGGTATTTCACTAAAGGAGTCTTCAGACTAATTTTTTCCGGCTGGTGATGTTTCTCTTTTCGATCCGGATCAAACAAATATTCCCCGAATGTCCTCGACGGTTCATTAATAATCTTCGCCACATCCCACCTCCAAAAAGAATTTATTTTATTCGTTTTTAAAAGTGCTTTTTTCTATTAATTCCTTCGTCTTTTCTTTCGTTCTCTCAATAGCCGCTAAAATTTCTTCGAGATTCGGCTGCTTAATAATTTGGTGATTGAGATGGTTACAAAACCCTATTTTGTCATTCTGAACGAAGTGAAGAATCTCTTGCGAATGCAAGAAATTAAGCTCCTTTTCTCAAACAAGTTGAGAGATTCTTCGGGCTTCACCATCAGAATGACAGTTTTGAAATCATCTCATTGTCAATTATCTTTTTTATTATTTCTGGTATCTGCCGAAAGCTGATTTTGTTTTTTAAATAATATCCAACCGCTATTTCGTCAGCGGCCACTAAAGCCGCGGGCATCGTTCCCCCGATTTTAGCCGCTTGGTAAGCCAAAGCCAGGCAGGGAAACTTTTTAATGTTCGGCTTTCTGAAATTCAAAACCAAATTATCAAGCGATAACTCCTTCCCCGACACGCTTTTTCTTTCCGGATAAGTAAGCGCGTACAAAATTGGCAATCTCATATCTGTCGGGCCCAATTGCGCCTTGATGCTGCCGTCTTTAAATCTAACCATCGAATGAACAATCGCTTCTGGGTGAATGACTACTTCAATCTTTTCCGCCGGCAAATTGAACAAAACCTGCGCCTCAATGACCTCTAAACCCTTATTCATCAGGGTGGCACTATCAACAGTAATCTTCTCGCCCATTTTCCATTTTGATTTTTGCAGAAGATCGTTAATCCTTGGATTTTTTTTGCGACCGCGATACCCGCCGGAACAGGTTAGAATAATTTTATCGACTTCTTCGATTTTCTCGCCGACCAAACACTGAAAGATCGCCGAATGTTCCGAATCAACTGGCAGAATCTCAATGCTGCGCCTTTTCGCTTCCTTCATTATAATTTCTCCGGCTGCGACCAAACTTTCTTTATTGGCCATCAAGATTCGTTTTTTGGCGCGAATGGCAGCCATGGTCGGCTCAATACCGACAACCCCGGACAGAGCGTTAAAAACGCAATCGATTTTTTCTCTTTCTATTACTTTACTCAGCCATTCTTTGCCGATGTAAACACAGCATTCGCGCGCCTTTAGCTGGGAACCTGCTTCCTGATTGGCAACAACTACAAAATCCGGTTTAAAAATTTTTACCTGTCTTTGAAGTTCAGAAACATTATCATTTGTCGTTAAACCAACCACGCGATATTCCGGCAAGCTTTTCAAAATATCTAAACTCTGCCTGCCCAAATTACCTGTTGAACCCAAAATTAAAATTTTTTTTCTTTGAGGCATTTAATTATGTCGCTGACCACGAATGCCGGCGTCGAAGCGCTGGCAATGACGCCGACTTTCAGATTGGATATATAATGCATATTTTTAAGGATTTTTGCAAGCCCCCTGGCATTTTGAACGAGTTTGGCGCGAGTTTTTTCCCGCGCCACTTTCACCAAATTATTGGCATTTTTCGACATCTTATCGCCAACCACCAAAACCAAATCCGCTTTTTCCGATATTTTTTTCGCTTCCTTTTGCCGCTCGTCAGTTTCATCGCAACGAGTAGAAATAAAAACAATCTCTTTGCGCCGGCGTTTTATCAAGGGAAGCAATTCATTGATTTTTTTTAAAGTCTGGGTGGTCTGCGTCAAAACGGCTATTTTTTTATCAGGATCAATTTCGCGCACCTCATCCTTTCTGTCGATGACTAACGGTTTTTGCAAAAAACTGCACACATTCTTTATTTCCGAGTGATTCTTATCGCCGATAATAACCACCCGATAACCATTTTTTTCGAATTCCACTGCTTTATCCAAAAGCTTCTTAACAAACGGACAAGTCAAATCAACTAAAAAAACGCCGCTCTTTCTCAAAAAGTCTAGATCGTTTTTGAGAATCCCATGGGGCCGAATGACAACTTTCCCCCCCTTAATATCCTCAATACCCCCAACGATTTCCAATCCACTCCGCTCTAATTCTATACAAAGCGCGGCACTATGAGCAAGTTGGCCGTAAATCACAAAATTGTCCTTTTTAAGAGATAAACATTTTTCAACCGCCCTCCTGATTCCAAAACACGGCCCCAAATATTTTTTGTCAGGCAGAATTATTTCCATTGTAATCAATTCTCTCTTAACTGTGGCTAGACGCCGATAATCTCAAATAGTTTTTCTCTGTTGACGGGCCCGACACGGGTAACCGTCGGCTTGCCATTACTCAAATCTAAAATAGTTGAAGGTTCAGAAAAATTCAAATCCCCCGCGTCTAAAACTAAATCAGGAACATAGGGCATATTTTTAAATTGAGACAAAACTTCTTCTATCTTGTTAGAAGGCGGCTGGCCGGAAATATTAGCCGAAGTGGCGGTAAGGGGCACCCTGCACTGAACGACCAAAAAATGCGTTATTTTATGGTCCGGTATTCGCAGACCGATTGTTTTCAGACCGGCCGTTACGCTTTCAGGAAGATTAAATTTTTTCTGGAGCAAAACTGTAACCGGTCCAGGCCAGATTGTCAAAAGAGTTTCTTCGATCTTTTTGTTCAAAAAAGCCAACTTCCCAACCATTTCTAAATCTGGAACAATCAAAGGTACAGGCTTAATCGCCGGTCTTTTTTTGATATTAAAAACACGCTGGACCGCTTCTCCTCTAGTAGCATCGGCACCCAAACCATAAACAGTATCAGTAGGATAAACAACGACACCGCCTCGCCGAATCGTATTCACCGCCTCGCCGATAGCTCCCAGACTTCCTCTCAAATTTTCGGGATTAATCTTAAGAATTTTCATTGGCCCATAAGTTACGAATTACTTTGAATTGATAGCCCGCTCTCTTTAGATCTTCCGGCGTGTTAATCTCTGTCCAAGCCTCTGCTCTCTCGATGCCAATCCGACAATCGCGCGCCATAACCGCGATTGTCTGCGGCAATCCATACTCGCCGGAGGGAATTTTTACCAAAGGATAATTGAAAAATCTTTTATCTAAAACATATAGCGCGGTATTAACTAAATTTGATTCAGAATTATGCGGTTTTTCGCAAACGGCTTTTAGCGCGCCGCTCGCATCTATTTCGACCACCGCGAAGTCTTGCGGATTTTCTACTTCTTTTACCGACAGACACAAATCATGCCTTAAACATTTTTCTACATCTTTCTTGCTATACAAATTATCTCCCATCATCGCAATAAATTTATCGCTCAACATATCGCGGCATAAACTTAGGGCGTAACCTGTCCCCAACATTTCTTTGTGTTCAACATAGACAATTTCTCGGCCCAAAAAATTATCGCCGAAATAACTGCGAATTTTATCGCCCAGCCACCCAACAATCAAAACGACGCTGTCGATTTCATCGGGCAACTGCTCAAAATTATGGGCCAAAATCGGTTTACCGCCGATTTGTAAAAGCGGCTTAGGTATAGTGTCCGTTAATGGACGCAACCTCGTTCCCCTCCCAGCCGCCAAAAATACGCATTGCATTTTTTTCTACTTACTTAGATATTTTTTCGGAAACCCTCTAAACCCTTTTCAAATTCAATCTCGCCGACTTTTATCTCCTTCACATTTTTAGAATTAACTATTTTAAAATATTTAATAGGTTTCTTCGTTTTTTTAACCATCAGGATTTCCGCCAAAACGCCATCGCTGACCGGGCCGAAAACATACATTTCATCAGATATTCTAATCAAATTATTGTTAGCGCGCCGCACCAAATCCCTATCAACCGTGTCTATCAGAAAATAATCAACAATGCCATACTGCGAGATTGGCGCGTAACCCAGCTTCAAGACATATTTCACCGCATGCCGCCGGAAGTAAAAACTATGCTTCGACATAGCGATGAAAACGACTTTGGTTTTCTTATTTAGATTTGATGCCCTATGGGAAAATTCCTTGTTCATGCTTTCGGTAAATTAAATATTCTACTGCGAAATACTATAACGGGCGGTACGCCCGATATATCGAGCGTTCCGCTCTCTATAAACGCTTACGAAAGATGACGCTATTCGCGCGATAACGTGAATAGCTGCAAGCTTACATTCATTGTCTCGCGTTTAAACGATTAGGTTAATCAATCTATTTTTTACGAAAATAACTTTTCTAACCGGCTTGTTCTCAAGCCACTTCTGAACTTTTTCACTATTCAACGCCAACTCTTTCGCGTCCTCTTCCGAAATATCAACCGTCGCGGAAATCGCGTCGCGGACTTTACCATTAATCTGGACAACTAGCTCAAAAGTTTCCTCTCGAATTAATTTTGGATCGTATTTCAGCCATTTTTCGTAAAAGATTGACTTTTTATGCCCCAATTTGCTCCAAAGCTCCTCTGCCAAATGCGGCGCGAAGGGAGAAAGTAATTTTAGATATGTTTCAAAAATATCCTGTGGTATGAAATAGCCCCATTTCTCCATTTCGCCCAATAAATTACCTATTTCATTCGACGATTCCATCAAGCAGGCAATGGCCGTGTTAAATTTCATCTCTTCCATATCTTCGCTAACCTTCTTAATCGTCTTATTCAACTCTCGAAGCAACCCTCTCCTTGTTTGTTCCGGCACGATTTCCTGTCCCCCAGCAATTTTGGGGCCCACTACCTGAATCACGCCGGAGCTAACTTTGCTTACCTGCTTTACCATTTCCCAAACTCTTGATAAAAACCGATAGCAGCCAACTAACCCTTTTTGATTCCAGCTAATCGCCCGATCGAAAGGCCCCATGAACATTTCGTAGATTCTCAAGGCGTCAGCCCCGTAAATTTTAATTATCTCGTCAGGATTAACAACATTGCCCCGGCTTTTGCTCATTTTTTGCCCGTCTTCGGCCAAGACCATGCCGTGCGAACGCCGCCGCGCATAAGGCTCGGGGGTCGGCACTAATTTTAAGTCGTATAAAAATCTATGCCAGAAACGAGAATAAAGCAAATGCAAGGTCGTGTGTTCCATTCCGCCATTATATAAGTCTACTGGCATCCAATAATTAATTTTCTTTTTATCCCAAACATATTTTTTAATTTTGAATTTGTTATTTTGAATTTGTTTCGGATTTCGTGCTTCGGATTTCGAATTTCCTCGCATAAGATACGCGAGGTAATACCAAGACGAGCCGGCCCAATTAGGCATTGTGTCCGTTTCCCGTTTCGCCGACCCCTTGCACTTCGGGCATTTAACATTGACCCAATTTTTGATCGCTGCCAGCGGCGATTCGCCGGTATCGGTCGGCTGGTACTTTTTTACATATGGCAATTCAACGGGCAATTTATTCTCTGGCATAGCTATCCACCCAGGATTCAATAATTCGCCGTCGCTAAATTGGATTTTGGATTTTGGATTTTGGATTTGTTTAGAATTAGAACAAGTTCCTCGCGAGCGAGAGCGGATTTCGAGTTTAGAATTTTCCGCTAATTTCTTGCAGCTCTCGCAAAAAATTAGCGGTATAGGTTCTCCCCAATAATGCTGTCTCGAAAAAATCCAGTCGCGAAGCTTATATTCTATTTTCTTTTTGCCAAACCCCCCTTCTTCCAACCATCTTGAAATTTCTTCAATTGCTTCCTGCGACGTCATTCCGTTGAATTGGCCGGAGTTGACTAATTTTCCATAATCGGGATATACCTCTTTTTCGACACTACCACCGGAAATAACCTCTTTAATCGGAATATTATACTTTTTCGCAAAATCCCAATCGCGTTTGTCATGCGCCGGGACCACCATCACCGCGCCGCCGCCGTAATGCGCCAAGACATAATCAGCAATCCAAACCGGCACTTTTTCATTATTAACCGGATTAATCGCAAAAATCCCCTTCAATTCAACGCCCGTCCGTTCTTTTGTTTCGCTTGTTCTCTCTATCTCTGGTTTTTTCGCTGCTTCTTTTATATATTTTTCGACCTCTTCGTAATTCTTAATTCGTGATTCTAAATCCTTAATTATTGGACGTTCCGGCGCCAGAACCAAAGCGGTAACACCGAAAATAGTATCAACTCTCGTAGTAAAAATCTCTATACATTGTTTTAAATCTTTGTTATTTGAATTTTGAGTTTGTTTCGGATTTCGGATTTCGGATTTCGGATTTTCCGCAAAATTTGAAATTACAATTTCAAATTTTGCGGTTGTTCCCTCGCTCTTTCCAATCCAATTAATCTGTTGGGCCTTAATTTTTTCCGGATAATCAACCTCTTCCAATCCTTTTAACAGCTTATCGGCATAGGCGGTAATTTTTAAAAGCCACTGTTTGATTTGCCGTTTCTTGGTCGCTGCGCCGCAACGCTCGCATTTGCCATCGACAACCTCTTCGTTGGCCAAACCGATTTTGCAGGACGGACACCAGTTAATCGGCATCTCCGCCTGATAAGCCAGGCCTTTTTCAAAAAATTTCAAAAATATCCATTGCGTCCATTTGTAATATTTCGGGTCGGTCGTATCGATTTCACGGCTCCAGTCAACAGACAAACCCAGCGACTTAATCTGCCGCTTGTATGTTTTAATGTTTCGGTCGGTTGCCTGGCGCGGATGAATGCCCGTTTTAATCGCGTAATTTTCCGTCGGCAGACCAAAAGCATCCCAACCGAACGGGAACAAAACATTATATCCCTCCATCCTCTTTTTTCTAGCTATCGCATCCAGAGCCGAATAGCTTCTGGCGTGACCAACATGCAAACCGCTGCCGGACGGATAAGGAAACTCAACCAAAATATATTTTTTCGGCTTTTTGATAAAATCTTTGGCCCCATACAAAACGCTTTTCTCCCATCTTTGTTGCCATTTTTTTTCTATTTTCTGTGGATTATATTCTTTCATAAAAAAAATCGCGAACACATTACTTTTTAACCCCTCCTTGCTTCCTTCCATCATATAAAGGGGGGATTGAAGTGGGATTATTTTATTCATATACTACCAATTACTCCTTAGAATATCACTACGTCCTCCTTTTTTCAACATCATAACAATAAAAAACGTCCCCGAAAGGACGTTTATTTTCTAAAATTAGTTATTGACGACCACTCTTCCGTTTTTTATCACTGTCGATACTTTGTTGTGGCCAAAACTGTTTATCAGCTCCCGATAATCCGATACATCGCAGATAATTATATCTGCTTTCTTTCCGATTTCCAGACTGCCGACTTCGTGGCCGCGGCAAAGGGCGTGCGCCGCATTAATAGTTACAGCGTTAATAATTTGTTCGGGCGTCATCCGGTAAATTCTGGCAGCCAGCTCCATAATTGCCTGCATCGAGAAACACGGGCAAGAGCCGGGATTATAATCAGTGGCCAGCGCCACTGCGAAGCCCTTGCTGATAATTTCCTGTGCCCTGTTTTCCCAGAATTCTTTTTTCTTCATTTCCATCAGATGATAAGTAACCCCAGGCAGTAAAACGGCCACAAAACTTCTTTTGTCTTCAGCGATTTCATCAAGTTTGGTGTAATCCAAATGATCAGCAGAAACCAGAGGGAAATCATTAATCAAAGTGAAACCGGCGGCTCCCGATGTCTGATCAAGATGAGCCTTAAGCTTGAATCCTAGATCTGCGGCCGCCATCAAAATATAGTTTGCGCTACGGCGACTGAAACCCAATTGATCGCAAAAGACATCACAAAATTCCGCTAACCCCTTTTGTCTAACCACAACCAGCATCTCTACGACCAGATCGATATAATCCCAATGATCTTCAATTTCCAAAGGAACCGCATGCGCTCCCAGAAAAGTCGGGATAATGGTGATCTGCTCGTGTGCCAAATCCTGTAATTTTTTTATCACATTGAGAATCTTAAACTCGTTCGGCCAATCTAAACCGTAACCGCTTTTTATCTCGACTGTCGTAGTACCATGGCGCAATATCTGACGCAGAACTTTCAGTCCGCGATCTATTAATTCTTCTTCGAAAGCACGGCGTGTTTGTTCAACCGTATAAAAAATTCCCTTCTTTTCTCGATGCTGGCTTTCGTAAGTTTCGCCCTTGATTTTGGCGGTGTATTCATGCGCCCGCGATCCGGCGAAAACTGCGTGAGTGTGGCAATCGACAAAACCAGGCATAACGACTTTGTCGGTGGCATAGACAACATATCCGGACCACCTTTCCAAAATTTCTTCCGTCGTGCCAACATCGCAGATTGTGCCGTTTTTGATCGCCGCTGCACCATTTTCGATAATACCAAGTTCGTTCATCTCCACGCCAACACGCGGGTGACTACCGCCTCTAAGAGTTAACAGTTCGCCGGCATGAATTATCAACAGATCAGCTCTTTCCCTCTGCATATATTCATCGCCCCCATTCACTTTTCAAAGGTCGTTTTCTTGTCTCAATTTAAATACAAATAAAAAGGCCCGTCAAGCTTATGACGGGCTAGGAAATCTAGGCGCATCTCTTAATGCCTACGCCATCCCAAAAATTTCTTTTTAATCTTGCTTAAGATATCTGTTATTATCTCACCAAACAATAGAAGCACAAGAATTATCGCGCCGCCTATCACGATAAGCCCATAAAGGCTTAACACCGAAACGATAACAAAAATCACTATAGCCAAAAACGCAAGAAAAATGACTGCACCAAAAATTATAGCCAACACTCCCGCTATAGCCTCTCCCATCTTCTTCTCCCTCTCAATATCCTCATAGTCTTTTTAAAAAACATTTACAAACAATATAACATTTCTTCGTATTGATGTCAATACCCCGACCGCTGAGGGCGTGGTCGCCTGCCGATTTTATTTCGGGATCTTCACACCTTTCTTGCGAGCCACTTCCCAGGCTATCTCATAACCCGCGTCCGCGTGCCGCGCGACACCCAGGCCGGGATCAACGGCCAAAACTCTTTCTATACGTTCGTCTCGCTCTTTTGTCCCATCGCAGACGATAACCATGCCGGCATGAAGCGACATGCCCATACCAACGCCGCCGCCGTGATGAAAAGAAACCCACGAGGCACCATTGACCGCGTTGAGAGCAAAATTCAGAAGCGGCCAGTCGGCTATCGCGTCACTACCATCAATCATTCCTTCTGTTTCCCGTGAAGGAGAAGCCACGCTGCCGCAATCCAGATGATCGCGTCCGATGACTATCGGCGCCTTAACTCGGCCAGTTTTGACAAGATGATTAATAAGCAATCCGAGCTTGACCCTATCGCCACAACCCAGCCAACAAATCCTGGTCGGTAAACCGATAAAAGGCACCTTGGACTGAACTTTCCTGATCCAATTTTTTAAGCCCTCATCGTGCGGAAATAATTTAAAGATCGCTTTATCGATGGTCAAGATATCATGCGGATCGCCCGATAAAGCCGCCCAACGAAAAGGTCCTTTACCCTCACAGAAAAGAGGACGGATATAAGCCGGTACAAATCCGGGATAGACAAACTGTCCGCCGTCGGGCTTCCGAACTGCCGATAAGCCGGCTTTACAAGCCTGATCACGTAAGGCATTCCCATAATCAAAAGCGATCGCGCCCCGTTTTTGCATATCGATAATGGCATCGACATGATAATAAATAGCATGCAAAGCTTCTTTTCGGTAGGCTTCCGAATCCTTATGTCTTAATTCATCAAGCTGCTCAAGATTCCCCACTGGAACATAAAATAGAAGGTTATGAGCAGGAGTTTGGTCGGTTACTATGTCGGGAATAACATCGCGACTGACCAACTCAGGATAAATTTCGGCGGCATTACCGACTAAACCGACAGAAATTGCCTTCTTCTCTGTTATCGCCTGCCTTATCCGAACCAGAGCCGCAAAGAGATCTGTTTCTAAAAAATCGCAATAGCCTTCTTTTACTTTCTGTTCTATCTTTTCCCGCCGGACCTCAACGACTAAAACCGCGGCTCCGTTCATGGTTGCGGCCAGTGCTTGCGCGCCAGACATCGCTCCCAGGCCGGCGGTCAAAACAAACTTGCCACGCAAATTGCCGCCAAAATGCTGTTCGGCGCAAGCGCGAAAAGTTTCATAAGTTCCCTGTAAAATTCCCTGCGTCCCGATATAAATCCAGGAACCTGCCGTCATCTGTCCATACATCATCAGGCCCAATTTATCCAAATAGTCAAAGTGCTCATCTGTGGCCCAAGCGGGGACTAAGTTAGAATTTGCGATGATAACCCTTGGGGCGTCTTTATGTGTTGGCGCGATGTAGACTGGCTTGCCGGACTGAATGCAAAGAGTCTCGTTTTCGTTGAGCGATTTTAACGCCCGAACAATCCGATGAAACTCATGCCAGTTGCGCGCCGCCCGGCCGCTACCGCCGTAAACGATCAGCTTTTCCCAGTCATAGGCGACACGTGGATGCAAATTATTCCTTAACATTCTTAGCGCCGCTTCCGCGTCCCAATTTTTGCACCAACGAAGCCGCGTGCCGCCCTGCAGGCCGAAAGGTCTTTTCGGCCTTTCGTCCATATACATCGGCCGTCCGTACTTTTGGATTTCCTCTTCCAGTTGTTCTTTATCCATGTCTTTCCCCCTCCGCGCATTCTTTCATTTATCAAGGATCACAAATGTAATTCTGTTTCCCAATTTAACCACAAATTAAAAAGCCCGTCAATCAGACGAGCTGTTTTTTAAAAACAGTTATTCAGCCAAGATATCATTCCGCCACACCTCTATAGCTTGACGCGCTTTCATAAAATCGCGATCTCGGCTGATTTTTTTGTGCCAATCGGAGCCGTAAAAATCCGCCAATATTTCCCGCCAGCACTCTATTTTCGCCTTGATCTTTGGATGATCTCGATGCGCCTTACTGAAAAAGAAGTCGGGCAAATCGCCGCCGTAGAGCAACACTTCAGGAATGTCAGAGGATATTAAACGATGATCATCCTGCCTCTCCAAAAATTTTCCGTACGGACATGCAGGAAATTGGCTCGGTAAGAATCTACGGCAGCTATCTTCCTCTACGTCGAGTATCGCTACGAAAGGATATCCCAAAATCAAACCAAGCAGAATATTTGAAGAGTTATAATCTTTGTCAATTTCGCCGACCGCCTGCGCCCTCTTAATCGCCAAGTGAAGCCGTTCAACATTTTTAACCTTATCGGGCCAATCAATTTTTTCATTTGAAGAAATCCGCTTCAAAAATGTTACTTCTTGGCAAATCTCCGAAAAAACCGCTGGATAACCCGCCAGACTTTCTATGGCAATCTTGGACAAAACCACCGTAGCGTCTCTTCCGTTGATAAATTTCATATCATTAAGATGCGTCAACTGGACTCCGAGACTTCTAATGGCACTGTTAATTTTACAAACTTCCTCTTGGCTGCCATAGTCGGATCGTCTGACAAAGAACTCTGTATATCCCCTGGCGCCGGCCAAAGTCAATACAACATTCGCCTCCACCAGATGCGCGCCCAAAGGTAAACCGAAAGCGGGATAAATCTTATCATACAACAATTCGAGCCCGGAAGCACTCGTTGTTTCCCATTCCATCTTGATATTCCTCCGAAGAGCCGTTTATTCCTTCGGCCAATTCTTAATGGCTTTTAATGTCTGATCGTGAGGCAATCCTTGGCGTTGCAAATTTTCCAGACGGACATCACACTCTTCCCGAGTCTTAAGAAAATCCGCCTTTCTGCCGTTGTACCACCGAAACCGCGCCACAGTAACTCCGTTTTTCTTTTCGTAGCCGACAAAATCAATACAGGGTTCACATTGTCCCATTTCTTCCTCCTTTTAAAACAAAAACGCTCTTTGTATGCCCACTTAGATTGTCAAGATTCTTCTTTTGTCTCATTTAAACAGAATTTGAAAAGCCCGTCAAGATAGACGGGCAAGCCCTTTACTACTGCGAATTCATTTTCGCGATCAAAAGTGCATTACTTTTCGCGACCCTTGCCAAATCAATGGCAAGACTCGCTTCGGCGAAAAGATTTCTATTTCCTTTTTCGGCCACGATTTTAGCCAAACACTGAACTTCGCTCGCCAAATTAGCCACTTTGGACGGAATCACCGCCGTTTCTACTAAACTTTCGGGAGAATATTTATCGGCAACGAACCGCAGGAAAGCCCGTTTATCCTCTTCGGCTAAAATAGCTAATCCCGCCATCAGCGCTTCGGACTGCCCCCGGACGTATGCTATTTCTTCCGCCACACCAGCATATTCCTTCTTTCCGACAGTTAAACGACACACCTTCGCAACCAAAGCCGCGGCCATAGCGGCAGCCAACGCTGCAACGCTTCCACTACCAGGAGCCGGATCTTTGGAGGCTAATTCCAGCAAAAATTCTCTTACCTTCTGCTCTGATATTGATATCATAATTCTAATGCCTCCTCGATGATTTGTTTTTGGGGATCAAAATCTTTCAACTGCAGATATTCAGGCGACACATCTTTTAGGGCATCGCGCGGCACCAAGCCGATAATTTCACTACTATGGATCTCGGTCTCAAATACTGCTGCAAGATTTTTTACTGCCTGGAAAACTTCGGCTATTGAATCGATTTTGTAATTCAACAAATTCATCGAGACCTGCACATATCCCTTTTCCCGAGTATCGATTCCCAGCGCTTGCACGTTTGGAAAAACGCCGTTGTTGGAACCGCGAACGGCCCAAGCTATAGCACGAGCCAGATCAAGATTGTCGCTTTGCAGATTGATATTAAATGCAACGAGAAAATCTCTGGCGCCGATGACCGTAGCTCCGAAACGCGGATTAAATTCCGGCAGACCGAAGTCCGGACGCCATTCCGGCTTTTCCATTTTTTCCGCTAACGCTTCGTATTCTCCAGCGCGGATATCAGATAATACCTTCCGCTCTGGCTTCATCGCCGCGTAGCCGTAGAAATAACCGGGCAGGCCCAATTCGCAACCAACGGCCCAACCCAATTCCCATGCCAATTTTGCGCATTCTTGCATAGTCATTTCAGCTACCGGCACAAAAGGACAAACATCAACCGCGCCCATACGCGGGTGCCCACCTTTATGTTGAGACATATCAATCAGTTCCGCGGCTTTTTTGATTAAGTTAAACGCCGCCTCTTTGACTGCCTCCGGCTCGCCGCCAAAAGTAATGACTGTCCGGTTATGATTAACATCAGATGCGACATCCAACAATTTACATCCAGGAATTTCAACGACAGAAGCGATTCGGTTAATCTTTCCATGATCCCGCCCCTCGCTGATATTCGGCACGCAAAGCGCGATTTTTTCCATATCTCCCCCTCTTACTGCTGGATAGAGTAACGGTCGAACCAATGCGTCAGACCGATTTTTTTCAAAAAACCATCGCGGTCATGAATAAATCCGGCTAGATTTTCTATCTGCCGACAAAATTCTTCGTCTTTATCAAAATGAGGTACGATCTCCCGAATAATCTTATGGGCTTTTCTAATCCAAGAATCGCCAGGGACAGATCGCTTAAAATCAAAGGCTTGAGCCGCGCAAAGAAGCTCAATGGCAACAACCATCTCCGCGTTCTTCAAAATCTCCCAAACTCTTCTGGCGCCCAACGCTCCCATACTGACAAAATCTTCTTGTCCGGCCGCCACCGGAATAGAATGTACCGAAGCCGGATTGGCCAGAAACCTGTTTTCCGCGACCAGAGAAACGGCGGTATATTGAACAATCATCAATCCGGTATTCAATCCACTGCCCCGCATTAAAAACATTGGCAAATCTTTCGAACTGCCATTCAAAAGTTTATCAATCCTTCTCTCGGAAATACCGGACAAGTTAGCCAAAACGATTGCTAAGGCATCGGCTGCTTGAGCAAGAGATTGGCCATGAAAATTGTCGCGTCCCTGCGCCACTTTTTCCGATTCCAAAAAAATCTCTGGGTTGCCGCTAAAATTATTTATTTCGCCGGCAACAAGCGGCCAAACATAACGAGACAATGTTTCAAGAAAACTGCCTAAAACCCGGGGGCTGCATCTCAACGAATAAGGTTTCTGCCTTTTGTTTTTCATTCCCGACTGATCGCTGAAATGTTGTTTTTTTGAAGAAAGCAGAAAACGAATAAAATCAGTCGAGGCATCTCGGTAGGCGCGACGATTCCAATTCTGCGCCTTAAAATCAAAGGTGTCATGAGTACCGCCCAAAGCGGCAATAGACATGGCGGCGGCAATATGAGCTGTCGTGATTAAATTTTTGGCATAAACGGCGGTAAAAGCCATTAGGCTCGTCATAAGACTCGTCCCATTGAGCAGGGTAATTGCCTCACCCGCCTGAAGTTTAATCGGCCGCAAATTATGCCTATCGAATTCTTCAGTCGTCGCGCAAATCGCGCCGGGCATCCTGAAGACGCGTCCGCGCCCAATCAGCGTTAAAGCGATATGGGCCTGCGGGATTAGATCGCCGCTGGCGCCGAGAGACCCCTTCTCCGGAACAACGGGAATGATATTTCTATTAAACATTCCAATTAAAAGTTCTAAGGTTTCTAGCCTAATACCGGAATAACCGCTTTTCAAATTCAAAATCATATGCAATATCATTCCCCTGACAATGCATTCTTCAAGCGGCTTACCGACTCCACAGGCATGGCTCAAGATCAGATTTTCCTGAAATTCCAACATCTTAGTTGGAGGAATCCGACGATCTAATAAAGCGCCGACGCCGGTATTAACCGCGTAATATTCTTCGCCGGATTTGATGGCTTTTTCAAGAATTGCCCTTCCTTTTTCAACCGCTTCTTTCTCGCTCTGTCTTAGTTCGATTTTCCCGATGTCGCGACAAAGTTCAACGAAGTCAACAGGACTTAATCGATCCATCTTTTATTCCTCCGCCCAATAGAGTTTTCAAGGAACGCTATTGTCTCATCTCATCTTACTCTCTGTATACGAAAAATGACGCTGGGCGTCAAGTAGGGCTTCAATTAAATAATCATCGTTTTTTAAATCCCGAACAACTCATAGGCGTTCTTGGTCGTCGCCTCCGCTACCTCTTCAAAACTCACTCCTTTTATTTCCGCAATCTTCTCCGCCACATACTTAACATAACTCGGCTCGTTTCTTTTGCCGCGATGTGGAACCGGCGTTAAATATGGACAATCAGTTTCAAGCATCAAACGGCCTAGAGGCGCGTTTTTTATCACTTTATCATAATCCCGAGCAAAAGTTATCAATCCATTAAAACTGATATGAAAACCTAATTTGAAATATTCTTCTGCCTGACTCCACCTGCCAGAAAACGAATGGACCACTCCGCGTAACTCCTCCTCGCCCCCTCTTAAATTAAGAGGGGGGTGGGGGGCGTTATTATAAAAATCATTCAATATCTCCAAAACATCGTTATGCGCCTCGCGGCAATGGATTATCACTGGCTTGTCTAATTCTTTGGCTAACTTCAAATGCTTAATAAAATTATCCCGCTGTTTCTTTTTCTGCTCCTCAATCGTTTCCGCGTGGTTCCGCGCTTGCCCTGAGCTTGTCGAAGGGTCGGTTCCGCGTGGTTCCGCGGTTTGCAAATGAAAATAATCCAAACCAACCTCGCCGATAGCAACCACCTTTGGCTGACTGGCTAATTCTTTATACTTTCCATAATCAAAAACTTCCGGCTTAGTCTTAAATTCAAACTCCTCCAGAGGGTCAAACTCTTCGCTGACCACTTGTTCTTTCAGATGAACCGGGTGGACGCCGACAGCCGCGTAAACACCTTCGGGATATCGCTTCGCGAATTCCACTGCCCGACGGCTGGTAGAATATTGCGATCCGACATTAATCATCCAAATGCCATTTTTCAACGCCCTCTTAATAACGTCGTCGCTATCATCGCGATAAGCGTTAAAATTTACATGCGCATGGGTATCAATCAATAACACGTCCTTATTTTCTGCGTAGTTCCGCGTAAAGTTCTGCGTGATTCCGCGATTAAGACGTTTTTATCGCAGAACTACGCGGAACAGCACGCTGAACCACGCGGAACAAATAGATTTTTTAGATTCTCGGAAACAAAATCTCTCCCTTTTTCATCTCGCCCGACTCTAAAATTTTAATAATCTTTTCCGCGGTTGCCGGCATAAACGGCTTCAGGCTCTCCGCCACGCTGATGATTGCCGCCAGCAATTCTTCCAGAACTTTTCTCGCCTCTTTTTTATTCGCCTTAACCAACTCCCACAACCTTGTTTCCTCCACATATTTATTGGCCCAATCAACCTCTTTCCAGATTTCGTCCAGCGCTTCTTTCAGTTTAATTTCATCGAGAAGCTTCCTTGCTTTCTCGCTTTTTATTTTCAGGCTCCCGTCTCGAACCGCGATGTTAAAACCCTTGGCTAAATTCATTACCCGGCTGACTAAATTACCCAAGCCGTTGGCTAAATTTGTATTATATTTCTCCGCCATTTTTTCCCACGAAACATCGCCATCGTGACCATGCGCCAGCGAAGACATTAAAAGATACCTCGCGCCATCAACGCCGAACTTTTCAACCAACTGTTCTGGCCAGATGACATTACCCACCGACTTGCTCATCTTCTGACTATCAATAGTAAAAAATCCATGAATATATAATTTTTTTGGCAAAGGAATCTTGAGAGCCAACAGCAAAGCCGGCCAGATTGTCGCGTGAACCCGCAAAATATCCTTGCTCATTAGTTGAACATCGGGGGGCCAAAAGCTTAATTTCGAATTTTGAATTTTGCTGGCGTTTGCGCCGAACTTGTTCCATTTTGAATTTTTTTTCCCATCCCATCCTAGACCAGTCAGATAGTTCAAAAAGGCATCTATCCATACATAGGTCGTGAATTTTTTGTCTCCGCCAGAGGCGGATCCGCCTTCGGCGGAAAAAGGCAGGGGCACCCCCCATTTAACTTTTTTGCGCGAGATGGAAATATCCTGTAGTCCATTTCTGATGAAATTCAAAACTTCGTTTTTTCTTTCCGCTGGCTCGACTTTAAACTTATCGTCCGCGATGCTTCGCCCCAACTCCGCCCCGAACTTAGACAACCGGAAAAAATAGCTGTCCTCTTCCATAACTTCCGGCTCAATCTGATGGTCCGGACACCGACCGCCAACCAAATCGTCGTCCGTCTTATACTGCTCGCATCCCCGGCAATAAAGTCCCTTATAAACTCCTTCGTAGATGAAATCCTTCTTGTATAAATAATCCAGGACATTTGAGACGGCTTTCTCGTGTTTCGGGTTGGTGGTTCTGATAAAATTGTCATACGAAATGTTCAGACTTCGCCACGCTTCTTTAAACGCCTCGGCGTTTTCATCGCAAAACTCCCGCGGACTTTTATTGGCTTGCTCCGCCGCCGCCTCAATCTTCGCTCCATGCTCATCGGTCCCAACCGAGAAAAAAACCTCTTCGCCCATTAAGCGATGATAACGCGCCAGAACATCGGCCAAAACGGTCGTATAGGCATGGCCGATGTGCGGCTTATCGTTGACGTAATAGATGGGAGTAGTGATATAGAATTTATTCTTCATAAACACGTTATTCATTTAGTTGATTTAGTAAGTATTCGTTGTTTTAGCGTATAACAATAACGAATTCTCCTTTAATTTTATCATTTTTAACCGCTTCCAGCACTTCGCTGGCCGTGCCCCGATAAATTGTTTCAAACTGCTTAGTCAATTCGCGGCAAACAACAATTTTTCTATCAGCTGGCAAAAATTCTTTCAGTCGTTCTAATGTTTTGATAATCCGGTGCACCGACTCATAAAAAACCGTTGTATATTTTGCCTCCACAATTTCTTTAAAAAATTTCTCTCGGCCCTTTTTCTGCGGCGAGAAACCCATGAAGACAAATTTGTCGGTCGGGAAGCCAGAGATGCTTAGGGCGGCGATCACGGCTGATGGGCCAGGTATCGGAATTATCGCGACCTCGTCTTGTTTTGTGTTACATGTTATATGTTTTATGAGCAGATTTCCCGGATCGGAAATCCCCGGGGTTCCCGCGTCGGTGACCAAAGCGATTTTTTTGCCCTGCCGCAACTGCTCAATAATATATTCGAGTTTAGAAAATTTGCTGTGCTGAAAATAGCTGGTTAACGGCTTAGAAATTCCGTAGTGATTCAATAATTTCGAGGTTACCCGCGTGTCTTCACAAACAATCAAATCGGCCTCTCGCAAAACTTCGAGCGCCCGCAATGTAATGTCTTTAAGATTGCCAATCGGCGTCGCGACGATATACAATGTATTCATATATTCAGTATAAAATATTTACGATAAAGTATAAAGCATTTATGATTCTCATCCCCCATATTTTACTCGGCGCCTTAATCGGGCTAATCATTCCCCGCCAATACTGGCTGGTTTTCATTATCGCCTTCGCCTCGCATTTTCTGCTGGACGCCATTCCGCATTATGAATACACAATTCAACTCATCAGAGATCGCTTGAAAGAAAGAAAAGGCGTCTTAAACATATTCGGAGGCAAAGAAGCGTTTCTTGTCCTCGGCAAAATAGCCACCGATTTTCTGCTCGGGATGTTAATCGTCATCTCATTAGTTTGGTTCTCGCCCGCCAAACAATACGCTTTAGTCGGCGCCCTATCGGCCGCCTTGCCAGACGGCTTATTAACCCTTTACTGGGTGACAAAAACACCGCTTTTAGAAAAGCTGGCGCGTTTCCATCGCTTTGTTCACCCAAAAAATAACAAAAACACCCCGCTTCTCTGGGGTATTTCTACTCAACTTATCGTCGGCCTGATCGCAATTTTTTTAATCATTTATTATCGTTAATCCGAAAATCAATCCTTCGACTCTCTGGCCTTCAGGCCAGAGTATGCTCGGGATTGATACTGAGCGACGCCTTTAATCTCGCCTTCAGGGGCGAGGTTTGGGCGTCGTCGAATGTATCAATCGATTTCAGCCCCGCTCAATTTCGTCTTTCGTTGAATATAATCCTCAATCAAAACCGCCGCAATGGCAGCAACCGGAATAGCAAAAACGACCCCCAAAATACCAGCCAGTTTTCCACCGACTAAAACAACTAAAAGAATGAGGGCCGGATTTAAATCCACGGCCTTTTTCATAAAAAGAGGAACTAAAATGAAAGGCTCCAAGAAACCGTTAATAAACATAAAGAGAAAAACAACCAAGAGGGCCAGAGCCAAAGATTGGGTCAAAGCCAGTAAGACGGCGGGGACGGCGGCGATAATCGCTCCGACAAAAGGAATGAAATTCAAAATCATGGTTAAAGAGCCCAGAAGCAAGGCATATTTTATTCCCAAAAGATAAAGCCCCAGAGAAGTCAGGACACCGACGCCGATTGCCACGCCCACTTTCCCCCAAAGCCAGTTGCCCACTTTCCGCTGAATTTTATCAAAAAGGTTTAAAACGTAGGGCTGATGCTCGATCGGCGTCAGATAAAAAATGAATTTTTTCACGCCGTTTTCCTGAATATTGAAAAAAATGGCGGCGACAATGATAGTGAAAAAAGATATGAGACCGCCAAAAAAAGTAATAAGGGTCCCCATGACGGCGCCGGCGCTTTCGGTTAGACTATTCGACAGCTGATCAAAAATACTCTTAAAGTCTATCAGGTTGGCGCCGAATTTCAGCCGGCCGATGCTTTCAAGATAAAAAGAATAATTGGTCACGAAGTTTTTAATCTGTTCGGCCAAAATAGGAAAAACCAAATAAAATAATATCCCTATGACGGAAAATAAAAGAAGGTAGATTAATGTTGTCGCCAGAAAACGCGGCACCCCGCGCCCGCAAAGAGCGTCAATCGGCCGGTCAAAGGCAATAGCCAAAATTAGCGCCACCAAAACCATCAGGATTATGTCCCGAAGAAGATACAACACAACCAAAGACAAAACAGCAAGAATCAATTTGACGACAGTATTTATTGAAATATCGAAAGTTGTTCGCGGCTCCATAATTAGTAGAAGCCATTTTACGCCAATTTACGCTATTGGCGTTTTGTTTGGCGGCATTATTGACGTCCGTTTAGCTTCTATCTTACTAAGCGTAGCTTGCGTGAGCATTCTGCTCACAATATCCGCAACAATTTCTCAAACCTCCCCCTATTCTTGAACGGTCCTATCAGAGCCAGATTAAGTTTTTCCGGCTTGAAGATGTCATCGGCTACCCTCCGAACATCATCAACGCTTACCATATCTATTTTCGCAAAAACTTGCTCCGGTGTCAAAATTTCTTTTTTCAAAATTTCTTGGATAGCGAAAAAAGAGGCTTGTTCGTCGGATGTTTCCAAATTCAAAAGCAAACTCCCCTTAACATGCTCCTTAGCCCTCAACAGTTCTTTCTCGCTGACTCCCTTCTCTCTGATAAAACGATATTCAGCCAAGATTGTTTCGACTGCCTCTTCAATTTTAGAGTTAGCCACCCCAGCTTGGGTTACCAGATAACCGACATCAGTGCTGATTTCGGTCGAGGTTTTAATATAATAAGCCAAACCCCTCTTTTCTCTCACTTCTTGAAACAACCGCGAGCTCATAAATCCGCCCAAAATTATACCCAAAACGCTAAAAACATAACGATCGGCGTGAAAAACGCCATAGCCCCTGGCGCCAAGACAAAAATGCGTCTGGTCTGTTTTTTTAAAATGCGTCAAAATTTCCGGCTGACCCTGATTTTCTAACACCCGCGCGCTCGGTCGAGGACTTCCGCTCTTCAATTTTCCGAAATATTTTTTTATTTTTTCCATCGTCTCGTTTTCGTTGAAATTGCCCGCGACGCAAACAAGGGTATTGCTTCCGGCATACTGGGATTTTAAATAATTCGCTATTTGCTCACGCCCGATATTTAAAATATTCTCCTTGCCGCCCAAGACGTGCCAGCCGGCCGGCTGATCGCCGTAAAGCAGACTCTCCCAAAGATGGCCGATATAATAAATCGGGGTGTCTAAATACATATTTATTTCTTCTAAGATAACTCCCTTTTCCTTCTCTATTTCTTTTTCTTCCAATTGGGAATTCAGAAAAATATCCGCTATCCAATCAAGCGCCAAGTCGAATTGCTTATAGTTAACCTTGGCGAAATAACCCGTGTATTCCTTAGAAGTAAATGCGTTATATTCCCCGCCAACACTATCCAGTTCTTCCACAATATCGGCGGGAGTGGGCCTTTTTTTGGTTCCCTTAAAAAACATGTGCTCAAGAAAATGCGAAATGCCGTTGATGTCCTTCGTTTCGCACCGAGAGCCGGTGCCGACCAAAACCAAAACCGTAACCGTCTTGGTGCCGGCCATCGGAATAGCAACGACTCTTAAACCGTTGTCTAAGATTGCTTTTTTGAACATAAAAAAACTTTGATTATTCTTTCATTAACGCCGCCGACAATTCATTTCTTTTAGAATATCACATCCATTACCGTGTTTCAACAACAACGCGTTATAACAAAAAGGCCACCGACTCTTCGGCCGATGGCTAAACGTCCTCTTTTAAAACCCTTAGAAGGTTCTGATAGTTACCCCCTTAAAGGGCCGACCAACAAAATGGTTAGAACGATTTACGTATTTTTCACCAAACCCATGGTTTTATCTGTTTCCCTTCCAATGAAGCCAGACGCCGGCAATAGTCAGAATCGCGGCCAAAAGAATTGCCGCCTCTCTGGCAATCGCGTATTGAAACTGCGGCACTAAAGAGATAATCAGTCCCAGCGCGTAATCGCTAGCCATAGCCGCTAAACCGGCAAGGCCGGCCACAAACAAAACACTGCTAACAAAAAAAATAACCGCCGCAAGAATCTTTTTTTTCAAAGACCCGTCCCCCCTTGTTTTTACTTATTTATAGTATAGCAATATTTGCTTGCATATACAAGAGATTGTATAATGCCACCCTATTCTGGACTCTTGAGGTATTTTAAAATTTGGCATGC